>JAFUZM010000337.1 GCA_017476605.1 Clostridia bacterium | reverse complement strand
GACGTCCTGCTGGTTCGAAAGATAAACTGCCAAGAACAAGACGGACGAAAGCAGAGATGGAAAGGGTGCGCGAGGCCATGGATTGATGATTTTATAATTCGGAAAATATTGGCCGAATCTCAAAAACGAGGGAATTTACGTCTAAAAGTTGCTCAGAACCTTGAAAAATAAGCATTTTTCCCTTGCAAAAACATTGGTTTCGTGGTACAATCTTAGTGGAATGGTTCCACTAAGAAGGGAGGCGCCCAATGTACTACGATTTCACTGTTCCGGTTCCCCGGATCCAAGGGAAAATTCTCCAGAAATCAAAAGGCACCACCACCTACATCATGTTTCAGCATGGGCAGATCTACAAGCCGGAAAAACAATATGTTATTCCGCAACGGACTATTATCGGAAAGCTTCTTCCGGATGACAAATCGCTCATGTATCCAAATGAGAAATACCAGGAGTTCTTTCCGGATGCAGTCATGCCAGAAGAGCGACCAGAAGCATATCGCAGCTGTGCCCTACGGATTGGCTCCTATATCATCATTCAGAAAGTGCTGAATGAATACCACATTCCGCAGATGCTGCAGAAACAGCTCAAGAAGGACTGCGGATTGTTCCTGGATCTGGTTGCCTATCTCATTGTCAACGAAGACAATGCGGGCCAGTATTATCCGGACTTCGCCTTCTGCCACCCTCTGTTCTCAGATCAGATGAGGATCTACAGTGACGTAACAGTCAGCCGTCTGCTGAAGTCCATCACCAGGGAGCAGACAATAGGATTCCTCGATGACTGGAATAAAAAGAGGGATCATACCCAGCAGATCTACATCTCCTACGATTCTTCCAATAAAAACTGCCAGGCAGGAGATGTTGACCTCGTCGAATACGGAAAAGCAAAAGACGACAAAGGACTGCCGGTGTTCAACGTCGGCGTTGCCTTCGACAAGAATCACAAGATCCCATTGTTCTACGAGGAATATCCCGGCTCCATCACAGATGTTTCCCAGTTCACCTATATGGTCGATAAGGTCAGGGAATATGAGTATAAGAAGATCGGTTTCATCCTTGACCGAGGATATTTCAGCAAGGACAATATCCGGTACATGGACCAGCATGGTTTTCCTTTCGTCATTATGATCAAGGGGCGGAAGGAGCTTGTTTCATCTCTGGTGCTGGCCCACAGGAACACGTTTGAGACGGATCGGGATTGCATCATCCATGCATACCAGGTTTACGGTAAAACAGTAATGGCAAAACTGTATGAGGATGATACAGAAGATCGGTACATCCACATTTACTTTAATGTCGCCAAGCAGGCAGCTGAATGGATCCACTTCGAGCAGACCTTGGACAAGATGAAGCTGAAGCTGGAAAAAGGTCTCAGGCAACCTAGCACATGGACGAAGCTCTACCATGATCTGTTCGAATTGAAATACGACAAAAAAGGAAACTTCATCGCATATGCAGAAAGAAAGGATGTGATCAAGGAGCAACTGGAGCTGTGCGGATATTTCTGTATTGCGACTTCAAAGAAGATGACCGCAGCTGAGGCTTTAATCCTGTACAAAGGGCGGGATATCTCAGAGAAGTTGTTTGCAGCAGACAAATCCTTTATCGGTTCCAAGAGCATGCGTGTTCATTCCGCCGAGTCGCTCTCTGCAAAGCTCTTCCTCGAGTTCATCGCATTGATCGTCCGAAATCGCATCTATAACCTGTTGAAGGAACTGATGCTGAGAATGGAAACAAACCCCAACTATCTGACGGTTCCGGCCGCAATCCGTGAACTGGAGAAGATAGAGATGGTTCGTCGCAACAACGGTACATACCGGCTGGATCATGCGGTAACAAAGAAGCAGAAAGTAATTCTGAGTTCCTTTGGCCTGTGCAATGACGATGTTCTTCAATCAGCAAACGAAATCGGACAACTGCTGGCAAGGAACAAGTCACTGATAGAGGCTGAGGAGATCGACACAGACGAAAGGGAGGAAAACAGCGATGGCGAGGACACGCTCGATTTCATCGATTGATACGGAAATCGCAAAACTACAGGCTGAACTGACAAAGGCTCAGGAAAAATGTGATTCCATTGCCGCACGTATTCTTGAACTCCAGAATCAGAAGCAGCTTGCGGAAGCCAAACAGGTTATGGATGCGTTCAAGCGTAGCGGAAAGAGCATGCAGGAATTAATGAATTTCCTGGATGTTTGAGCATTACTGCGCGTTTAGTGGAACTTTCGTGAAGAGTTCACAAAAAAGAAAAGCCCCGGGGATTTTTCCCGGAGCCGCAGCAGAAAATCGTGCAGGATTCACATAGTGATTATTCCTGAAAACTGGTAAGAAAAAACCTTGCAGGCGTTAACCGGCAAGGTTCTCTGTGGAGCATAGGGGAGTCGAACCCCTGACCTCGACAATGCGAATGTCGCGCGCTAACGAAGCCACCGTACTTACGCCCCAACGTTAAAACCGAGCTCTGGGGGTTGTCGCAATCCCGTTTCTTAACGACGCACGACAATGCGAATGCCCCATTTAAGTCGAAAAACATTGCTGGTCTTCCAGCACCGTCATTCTACCACATGAGGTTCTGGTTGACCAGCATTTTTTATGAAGCTGCGACGGCTTTTCCGTCAAAATCGTCCGGGGTCACGTAGAAATGGATTTCGATGTTATAATCCCGGTCAACAGTGATCTTTTCGATCAGCCGGGCCAGGATCATCTTCTGGGTATCCAGCGAGGCCCTGTCAAACTGCGCCGCCCAGTCCTGGATGTACTTGTACTGGGTGGAAAGCTTGGCAACCCGGGTCTCCTCCTTGTCAATTTCCCCGGCACATTCTTCGATTTCCCTTTCCGCAGCGATCTGCGCCATTTTGTTGTCGTTCATCATCTCCTTCAGCAGATCGTTGTCGAAGGTGCTCTCTCCCGCGATGGATTTCATCACCTCCGCCTTTAGTGCCATCTGCTGCTTCTGAAGCTTCTGCAGCTTTGCTTCTGCGGCTTTCTGCCTTGCCTTTGCGCTTTCACGCAGGCGCTTCCGAGCCTCCGCTTTCCATTCATCGTCTACGTCCTTGCTGATCGTTCTGAAGTAATCCCTGACCGTTGGCAGTACCGCGCCTTCCACCTTCATCGCGGAGTAAACCGATTGTCCAGTACATCCTTTCGCTTTGATCGCGTTGTTGTAACAGCGGTAAATGGGGCGATGGTACGCAGCTCCACCGCGCTGCTTTGTGCAGTATCCTCCGACCAGTTTACATCCGCAATGCCCGCAGTAGAGCAATCCGGACAAAAGCGTTGCCCCATACACCGATGCCTTGCTAGGCGCTTCCTCCGGCATCGCGTCATTTTCTGCCTGGCGAGCATCCCGGTACCTGGTGGGAATCCTATCCTTAACAGCCTGTCCTATGAACTCAAACTGTTCGTCGCTGATCATCCGTAGCTCGGGGATCGGCTCTGAAAGGATATCGTTCATGTGCAGCCGCCCGGTGTAGATGGGATTCCGGATCATGGTGAGCACCGTCTGCCTTGTCCACACTTTCTGTGGATTGGGGTATTTACTGTTCAGGATGTTTGCAACTCGCTGGGTTCCGTAGCCTTTCGTAGTTACCATGTCGAAAATCTCCATGACGATGGGCCCGGTGACTTCATCGATCGCCAGATCGTACAGCGGACGATTCTTTTTTCCGATTCTTCCGTTGTGCACCAGCTTGTACCCGTATGGGCAAATCCCGCCTCGCCAGAGACCGTCTTCAGTCATTTGGGTGTGGGCGGCCTTCACGCGGATGGAGGTCTTTTCGCTTTCTCCGCTTGCAGCCCAGTAGCGCATGAAGTTCAACAGCCGATCCACCTGGTTGTCGAGTTTCTGTTCCCCTTCCCGGGTGCTCCAGACCTCGATGCCATGTTCGATGAACCATTTGACCAGAAACGGTGTTTCGTCCTCTTTCCTGCCCAGTCGGTCAAACATGAAAACGAGAAGAATGTCAAATTGCTTTTTCTCTGCTAACTCCCGGATTTCAATGATCGCGTCACGTTTGGTTGCGGAGACCTTGTAGCCCGAAACGCCCTTCTCCATTCGCTCTCCTACGAACACCCAGTCATCCATCCTGTCGATGAACTCCTGGCATTCCCGGCGCTGCATGGGGATGTCATCCTGCTTGTCAACCTGCCCCTTCGTTGAAACTCTGTACAGACACATGACTCGTTTCATCGTCAACATTCCTTTCTTGTTCGAAGGCTGCCAATAGGAGCCGGGCGATTTCTCTCCGGATCTTCGGATCATTCTGTTCTCTAAAGAGCATTCTGACATGACAGCCGTTTGGTGTTGAAAATTCACGGACGGCCTGCACAGATGGTTGTGCGCTTATTCCGTTTTCAAGGTTCGCCTGCCCTTCGGGCAGCAGCATGTTCCCTCGGCCTTCCGGTGAAGTCAAGAGAATCTTTTCATCATCTGTGCTTCTGTACATCCTGATTACTCCTATCCGGAGGAATACTGAAAATCTTCCTCGCACAGAAAGGGAATAATTCGAAGCCCCTCCCCCAAAAGTAAGCAATGATAAGGCTTCCAGCGCTTTCAACTTCAAGTTCAATGACAACCGGCCAGCTGTCTGCTATCCTTTGTCCACGAGTAAATAGTGATCGGAAACGACAGGAGGTAGGATGATGCTGGAAACCAAAAACGATGAAAAGAATGCCTGCCCGAATTGTATTCAGCTGACCAAGTTCTCTCTGTTTTACAACTATTACCTGTATTTTGATATTGACTGCTGTTCCTTCAGTCTGCTCAACCGGCACCAGGTTCATCCCAAATTTACAGATCAGTGCACGAAACCTGACGAGAAATACACTATGCTCATTGTCAGGATCCCGAGGAGGGATGTAGCAGGATTTGAAGCTGCAATGGAAGAACTGCCTGGCAAAATGTATCTCTGTGGTCATTCGGACTATGAATCGTTTTGCAAACGGATGGAAGCAGAGCTTGACAGCTTTGAGGCGGAGCATACCAGAAAAGAATCAAGAATCATGCTGCTGATGAGGAAGGTTCTACCTGCGCGGTTCTGGGGAGTTGCTCCAACTGCTGAATAACTGGAGGATTGTAGATGAAAAGCAAAAAAGACATCATCTTATCTTTGAAACTGGGGCTGTTCAATGCTGATGGTGATAAGGTGATACTATCAAAATCTGATACTGAATGGCTGTTAGAGTATCTTCAGCCACAGGCAGTTACTCCCCAGCCTACACAGCGGAATGAAAACTATCAGCTCTTTTATTGCGATCACTGCGGAAAAAGCTTCTGGTATCCAGGTGATGAGGATCCAGAAATTCGGAGAGACTTCGGTTACTCAGTTTGGTATGCCACCTGCCCTACCTGCGGAGAAGAGATTCGGCTCACCGACCATTACTGGCGGTGAGCCTGTTTCAACTTTAAGTTCAATGACATAAGGGGTTCCAGCTGCTATGCTGTGACTGTAACAACGAAGCATCGCCGACAATTGGAGGAAACGAAAATGACGTATGAAGATTATGGCTTGGTGCCGGATGAAGAGGAAGAGTACGTGTCCATTGATGATATCGCCAGGAGCGAAGGCTTCTACATTGACGATGATAATCATTGGGTTCCGCTGGAAGAAGAGTATGACCCGTTCTGGTAATGGCCAAAGGATGTGCAAGCATGAACCCAGAGATCGAAGCCGAGGTGCGTCAAGTGCTGAGGTTAGCTGAAAAGCAAGGCATCAGTGCAATGTGGAAAGCCTATAGCAGATTGACCAATGAACACGCTAACAGCTGGGAGTATTTATGTGCTATCAGCACGGTGTCTGAAGAGAGAATGATCGATGCTGTCGACGGAGAAATCATGGCTGCTTATCTTGCGATGATAGACATGGTAGAAACCTTGGCATCAAAGACCTTGGATGATCCAGGTGATTATCATTCCTTCCGTGAAAACTGTGCTGATTGGGAGGACCATTTCTGGAGGATTGTTATATGGCCAGGAAGTTTATAGCCAAAAGCAAAATGGCTGAGAAGCAAAAAAGAGAAATAGATCGGCTGAAGAGGGTCACCTGGACGATGAATCCGGTGACCCGTGTTAAACCCTCCGGCAGGATCTATGATCGTAAGAAATACAGAGCGACCGCATATGGAGAATGAAAAATGGCTAAGAAGGAACGGTTATATACTGAGGACATGGTCTGCTCCATGATGGGGATGACACCAATGGCCGTCAGAGAGATTCTTCCCCCTCCCACGCGGACTGCATTCAACTACCAGGGATGGGAGGTGCCTGCCTGGGGAAAGTCTGTAGTGAAGCAGGCTATGCAGGATCCAAGGGTTATCTCATTTCAGGAAGAACGGAAACTGACGAACCGCACCAATGAAATCATTGATTACCTCAAGAGCTTTGATTTCGAAGAAATGGTGAAAACTGCACAATCGTTGGATAGGAAGTTTGTGCTTCACATTGGGCCGACGAACAGCGGGAAAACATACCAGGCGATACAGCAGCTGATGGGAGCAGAGAAAGGAACATATCTTTGTCCCCTCCGGCTTCTGGCTCTGGAAATCTTTGATCAGTTGAACCTTGAGGGATATCCCTGCAGTCTGCTGACCGGTGAAGAAGAAATCAGTATTCCTTTCTCCGGATTGGTTGCCTCCACTGTTGAAATGGCGAATTATGGCGAAGAATATGATGTTGCTGTAATTGATGAGGCTCAGATGATCACGGATCCGTATAGAGGTGATCGCTGGCTGAGAGCAATCTGCTGTGTCAACGCCAGAGAGGTCCATCTATGTTTTGCCCCTGAAGCGACAGAGATGATCCTCAATCTGCTGAAGTTCTTCGATGCTCCATACACAATTATGAACCATGAACGCCTTGCAAAGCTCGAGTTCGCAGGCACGATGGAATCCATCGAGGATGTGGAACCGGGGGATGCTCTGATCGTATTCTCGCGGAAATCAGCGCTTGCACTCGCGGCAGACCTGGAAAAAGCATATATCAGGGCCAGCGTTATCTATGGTGCGCTTCCCCCGGCAAGCCGCCGGGAAGAAGTAAGGCGTTTCCGGGAACATGAGACTGATGTGGTCGTTGCAACCGATGCGATCGGCATGGGACTCTCGCTGCCAATCCGCAGGGTGATATTCTGTGAAACAACAAAATTCGATGGCGTGCGGGAAAGAAAAATAAACCCAGACGAAATCCGGCAAATTGCAGGACGTGCAGGTCGATATGGGATTTATAACAAGGGCTTTGTCATGACATTGCACGAACCCGCGCTGATTGAAAAAGCGCTGAAAGAACAGCCACCGCAGAAGAAGCAGCTGATCGTTCCATTCCCTACGGAAGCATTGGATTCTGCCTGGCCGATAGATCTGCTGCTGTATGCATGGGGCAAGATCCCGCCGGTTCAGGGGATCTACAGAGTCAACATGGCATCATCAAGGCTGCTATACTCACTGCTTGTCCCGTTTAAGGATATACTGGATCGGCAGACGATTTTCCGGATGATAACTTGTCCCTTTGATGAAACCAAGAAAGGGCTACTCACTTACTGGTTCATGTGCTGCCGATGCATTGCTTATGGACAGCCAGTACCAGAGCCCACCAGCGGAACAAGCTCTCTGGAAGAGTGTGAATCTCGGTATCGGCAACTAGACATTCGACAGCAGCTTCTTCGGACAGCAGGAATCGATGAGAACCGGATGCAGGAAAAAATGGAACTGAGCGAGATGATTAATCGGTACATCTCCCAGAATCTGTACAAGTACGCTCGCCGCTGCAAGAGCTGCAATAAGATCATTCCGGCAACTTCACCAACTGGTTTTTGCGGCAAGTGCAAGAAAGAATGGAAGCGGAATTATTATAAGGCCTACGCTGAAAGACGCAGAATGGTCGGACTGGCATAAAGGAGGCAGAAGAATGAGCTGGTTCAATCTTTTCGGAGGAATCTTTGATTTTGATGGTGATGGAAAAATCGATGAAAATGATGCGCTCCTTGGATCGTTATTCTCAGAAAAGGACGAGGACGATCTTTATGATCCGGAGGATCATGATGAAAATGAGGAATACGATGATCCCTTTGATGCTCAGGATTACTCCAATGCAGAAGAGTTTTATGAGGATCATTCCGGCGATTTTTCCGACTTCGAAGATGCGGAAGACTACTTCGACGATTGGAATTAACCTGTGAAAATGCTTTTCTCCTTTCAAGCTGCGACTCACATCGCAGCTTTTTGGGTACAGTGACGTCATGAAAAAAGCCCTGCGCAAACTCTTGCGCAAGGCCATGGCTTGATTTGATCTTACAGCTGGGTAATATGCTGACTGATCGCTTTCTTCTCATCAGACAGCTTCGGCAGCAACTCCATCAGCTTCTCCTCCTGCTCAATCAGATGCATCAGGGGACAGCCAATCTTCTCCTCTACCAAGGTTACGGGATTTTCAACACTCGGGTCGAGAAGAACCGTGATGGTCGCCTTACCATCAGCAGATGTCACACTGCTGAACACGGCAGCCTCTTCCGAAATGTGTCCAGGGCCATCATCAATACCGATGGAAAAAATGACGTTCTTCTCCTCATCCGTCATCTTCAGCGCCTCCGGATGGAGGTTCTTGAAGGTGCGGATTTCATCAGGCGTCAGGCTGGAAAAAATGACGCAGGCGCAACCCATCACAACAGCCTTGGAGTTCATAACCTTCTCAGTGTCAACAGTGCTCATAAAGAAATCCTCCTTGTTCAATGATCCGACGATAAAGGCACACTCAGATCCAGCGTTCAATCCATGTTGATCCAATGTCCTTCATCGTCGAAATAGTAGTCTACGTTTTCATCTACCCAGATGCTGTCAGTGATACGCCGGTGTGTATCCTGCCGGACTTCATTGCATGAAAAAGTACCAGAGGGCATTGTGGAACCAGCAAATTCATACATATGCTTTACCTGCTGAATGCGAACCCAACCGGCATCGATCTCGCTAATAGCCTCTTCTATAAGACGATCACACACGTTTAGTCATCCTTTCCTATTAGTGCAAGAGTCGAGCGCCTATAACATAAGCAATGAGAAAAAGCGCGAGCAATGCGCCTACGATTTTCATAATGCGCATAAAACAACTTTCGAGGCTGCGCCTTCGTGCTTGCCGCTTCAGTTTCCTGGCACGTTCTGCCCGCTTATAGTGCTGGAATTCTTTGTTTTCAAACATTGTGCTCATCTGTTATTCCCATTCTCCATTCTATGCGTTCATTGGTATGCAAACTGCTCTAACTTAACGGCGATTCTCTCTTGCAATTCATATCTTATCAAGCAGTCATGGCCATGTCATTGAACCTGTAGTTGAAACATATCAAATCTGGCAGAAGAGGTAGGTGGACGGCTGCTCGGACTCTGAAATGCCCCGCGTTTCCGCAAGAATTTTTTTCTCCAGATCAAGCAGTCTCTGAAGGGGAATGGATAAACGCGTCTGCATCAGGTTTACAAGATCTTTTTCTGAAGGATCGAAAATAATGGTAATTGTTGCTTTTCCTTCGCTGGTGCTACGATTGCTGTAGACGGCACCGTATTCCTTGAGCGATCCAAAGCCGTCCTCAATATCCATAGCAAATACTGCCTCTCCGTTTTCATCGACCAATTGAAGCAACTCCGGCTTTCTGTGCTTTATATTGTTGATTTCATCAACGCTGAGAGAGGATACAATAATGCAGGCGTTCCCGAACAGAAAAGCTTTGGGGCATTGCGCAGTTTGGAAAAGCTCCTCTGTAAACTCAAAGGGATCTTTATAATCAGCGGGCTCGATGGAGATAATGTAATGGTTTGTATCATCCGACATATCACTGAATTTTGTATCAAGCCCACTTGAATATATGGGCAATGCATTGACGTATATTCTGGCAGCACTATAGTCGATATGGTTATCCACCAAAACCTGACGAATCGTTCTGCTTTCAGGAACCAGAATATTTTTGAACTGATCCTTCTCATGCAATGTGATCTTGAGCATTCCTGAATTCCTCCTTGTTCTTTATGTATTTATTGTACTGTGGAGCAGCTCCCGTGTCATTGAACCCATAGTTGAAATAGGGCGCTTCCAAAAATACAATCGCCGCAGGAATCGTCCTGCGGCTGGTCGCTGCTGCCGGAATCGGCGTCCGACACCAGAATGTCGTCAATAGGAACACCCAACAGATACCCAAGAGCGAGGAGGTTATCCGTGCTGGGGAGAGTCTCGCCACGCTGCCACTTGTAGATGGCCTGCGGAGCATCAAAACCAAAGTACTCCTGCAGATCCGCCACCGACAGGTTCCGCTCTTTCCTAAGCTTCAGGATATTAGCACCGGTCGCTTCCATATTGATGACAGGAAACATCTTCACCTTCATGACCACATACTCCTTTTTTTCGTATTCAGCAGTCAACTGTGATGGGTTTCGCTGGCAGATCAGGCAGCAGTGCTGCCGGAGCTGTGCGAAAGAGCCATCGCAGCCAGGGTGATGATCGTCCCGCACACCAGGCCGATCGCCGTCGTGGCAGGCCAGCCGCTGAGGCTGACATCGACGTTGGTGTGCTCGATCAGGGCAGGGATCCGGCTGGCGATGCCGGAAAGCAGGTTCTTCATGTCGCGTTCCTCCTTCTCTGTTCTCGTCCGTGGTGTTCCTCGTTACGGTCCATATTATAGGGGGACTGAACTGCAAGTTAAATTGTCTGTTGCTTATTTTTGTGTACCCCTTTTCATCTTAAGAAATCAATGTTATAATTCACATGCTGATTTTATACGTACCCCTTTGAGGGGGACAAGGAGGAAAAATGAGGAGCCTGAACAATACAGAAAAAATCAAGTTCTACGTCCCTGAGCGAACAGACCTCGTGATTCGGAGAGACGCAGAACACTTTGAGATATATAAGCCAAACGGAACAGAAGTGAACCTGAATCGCTTTCTGAGCATGCTGATAGTCGGCTACTATAACAGCTATAAGCAGGAAAGAAACGAAACAGCGGAAGCAATCAAAGAAACTGTCGCTCCTTATCTGCGAAGCAACAAACAAAAAGAAGAGCTGACAGAACAGCTTATGGATCATGTAATCCTGCCAGAAGTCTCCCGACGCAAAGGAAAACAATCCATCCCTATGTCATTGAAGCCGACTTACGATACCGATCCGATTATCACAGAGATCAACCAGTCTCTTGTCGGAACCAATGATTATATTTCACAGTATCTTCGACGCATGCTGATGAGTTACTGCGAAAAACCCATCTATGAAAGAGAAAAGATCATATTCAAGGAAAAGGTAGAACTCCTGGAAAGCGCCTGCAGTTCTGGGCGAGAGCTTTCTTTTTCTACCACAACAAATCCTCAGATGATTCATCATGTTATTCCATACGAGTTAACCCATGGTTCGGAGGAACGGTTTAACTATCTGCTTGGGCAAGAATACGTCGAGGCATTTAAACAAAATATGGCGGTGTCGTATCGGCTGTGTAGAATAAATAGACCATCCTACGGTCTCTCCTCTGGGACATTGGATGAAGCCATTAAACAAAAACTTGAGAAGACAAAAAAATGCAGTCCTCAGTATGCCATCAACGACGAGACTGAAACTTGTGTCCGCTTAAGCGAAAAAGGACAGCAAAGCTTCCAAATGATCTACTTTGGTCGTCCTACGGTTTCCAGAAAAGAAAAAGCAGAGGATGGAAGCATGCTATACTACTTCCAATCCTCCACTGATCAGGTTTATCGGTATTTTATACGGTTTAATGCGGGTGAGGCTGAAGTCCTGTATCCGGAGCAACTTCGGGACAATCTCCGCAAATTCTATGAGGCTGCATTTAGGGTATATAAAAGCAAAAACGGATAAGATTCCTGCTTCAGGAAAGCTTCATTCTGCGATTCCGGAAAAAGAACTGATCTGCCTCCAGGCAGAAATCCGCCACTTGATGACGTTGATCCAGGTCTCCAAGATAAACAGGATCAACCTTGTAATTGTCTGCTAATCTGTTGATCAGCCGGGCGTTCTGTATAGCCAGCTCATGTGCTGAATGACGGCTCTGGTCATATTGTGAAACGGCATCTCTCCACACGGTACCATCAGAGTTGTCGATGGCTGATAACCCCTGTTCTCCCCGAACAACGGCATCAACATATCTATGGAAGGATATCAAAATATCCTGAACCAGAGAAAGATCATCCCGCGCATCTGGATCTGCACTTGATTTCAGGATTTTGATCAGGCGCAGGTATGAATCCTCATTGAATAGCTGATTTTTCATGGGCTTCTCCATTATTCATCAAAGTCGTCAAAAATAAAATCCTGTCCTCCACGAAAGAGTGCATCAAAAGAGGCACCACGGCTACCATCCACACCGACGAAGTCCTGCCCGCCAAAGGCCGAATTAAAGCTGGAGCCCATATATCCCTTGTCCCCATAAAAATCTTCTCCACCAAGGGCACTGGGAACAGAGTACATGTTTTCTCCATTAGCACCGTAAAAATCCTGCCCGCCAAAGACACTCGGGACAGAGGATCCGATGTAGCCATTCTCGTCGTAAAAGTCAGCTCCGCCAAAGATACTGTCAATGCTATAAATATGCTTCGACATTTTCACTCCTCCAAACATTCCTCACAACTGGAGCTCATACTATTATTTCTTTATGCAGTATGCGGAAACCTTCTGAATACTGCTGCTTCTTTAAAACAAGGGGGATAATGAAAACACTCCAACAATGATCTCACTATCCCCCAAGACAGCCCCCACGCTGGCTGCGCAGGAGCGGAAAAGAGAGTAGTTTATCAGTCCTGGTGCTTCGCCATGGAAATTGTCCTCTGCCGGAAAGGAGGTTGCAGCAGATGACAACCGACAAAGAAGGTAGCGACCGCTTCGATGCTCCATGGTAAGTTCACTGGTGCTGGTTCTTTCTCTCGATTCCTGTCAGTTTCAAAGCCCTTCGATGCGCTGTCGGATCACTGCAGCGCCCAGGATGTCTCTGCCATCGTTGATGGTTGCATCCGGAGGTCACTTCTCGAAGGTTGACCATTTCAGCTGATACTCAGGCACCTCCACGGTTCTTCCGTCTGTAGTGTGGTACTTCAGGATCGTGATTTTGATCTTGGTAGCCTCGTTCAGCATGTAGTAGTTGTAATAGTAGTTCTTCGGGCTCAGCTTGCCAGGCTTGATTTCCTCGTCATAGTAGAAGTCAACGGCATCAACGTTATATTGAACGATATAGGATATAGACGTCTCCGTCACCTACCATGCTTGTAGGCAGAGAGACATATTCTTCCAACCGCTCTTCCGCGCTTGTTGGGAGCCCACAGGCGATGGAGCCAACGATCCCCACCTGTGTGATCCCATGCTGCAGGGCACGAATCTTCGGGGTCAGGATGGTCTGCCCGTTATATTCGATCTTGCCCTGCTCATCCATGGCGACCAGGTAGTTATGGACGGAGCTTCGCTTCAGGCTGGTACCCGCCTCAATCTCACGGCAGCTGGGGGACCTGCGGTGACGAACATAGAAATGGTCAACAAATTCAAGGATTTCCTGCATCAGTTCCGGCCTTTTCTGCAGCATGAGGTCGCCTCCTTTCCAGACTTTGGACAATGTCCAATCTCGTCTGTGAGGGGCATTATACATGATCCAGAACTGGATGGCAAGATCATGATGTCCACCCCGGTGATGTTTTTCAAGGGGGCGGCGGTAGACATGAGAGGCATAATGTGGTAGAATATGAGCCAAAATGAGCCGTCGGGAGCGTGATCGGATGGCTATCAGAAACAGGATGCTGTACCTGCTGCAGTATCTGCAGCAAAATTCGGACGAGAGGAGAACGGTTAGCACAGCAGACATCAGGAAAGCACTGGCTGAAAAAGGGTGCCCAATCATCGTGCAGACTCTGAGAGACGACATCGAATCTCTTCAGTCTGCGGGTTACGACATTCAGGTCAACGAGACCGAAGGCATGTCCACCACCTACAGCTGGATTGACCGGGAGTGGAGCGCGCCAGAACTCCAGATTCTGATCGACGCAGTTTCTTCCTCTCAGTTCATCACCAAAGATAAGAGCGAACAGCTGATTCAAAAGCTGTCCAAGATGGCCGGACCATCCTACCAGGCGGATCTGCAGCCTGGAATTCTCGTTTCGGAGCACATCAAGGCACCGAACAAGAAGATCCTGCTGAATGTTCAGGCAATCCGAAGAGCCATTATCAAGGACAGGAAGATCACCTTCAAGTACCTGCAGTACACGGTACCGGACAAGCGGCAAGTGCCGAAGTACGGAGGCACCCCTGCGGAGGATTACGTGGTTTCCCCCTACGCGACGATCTGGAACAACGATCGGTACTATTTGGTTGGGTATTCTGAAAGGCGTAAGGATGTGAATACCTTCCGGATTGATCGCATGGACGGAACGAAGCAGCTCGCCAAGAAACGGGTTCCACCACCGGAGGATTTCAACATTCAGGATTATACCGACAAGGTCTTCTGGATGTTTGATGGTAATGAGGAGAAAGTTACTCTTCGCTGCAGGCACAAGATTCTTGATCAAGTGATTGACCGCTTTGGCGAAGGAATCGAGCTGAAGAACGTCACTCGGCAGACATTCGATGTGACCGTTCCGGTTTGCATCAGCGGAACATTCTATGCGTGGGTCTTCCAGTTTGTCGGCGAGATGAACATTGTCGCACCAGGACATGTGAAGGATGCTTATGCAGGATATCTGCAGGAAGCGATAGATGACGTACTCGGATAAGACTGTAGCGATCTTGT
>JAFUZM010000336.1 GCA_017476605.1 Clostridia bacterium | reverse complement strand
TATACCGTTGTCCTTGATGTGGATGCGCTCATCGACTACTATATTGTCAATATGTACTTTGGCAATTATATGGCCGGGAAAACCAATACGTACCTGACGGATTCCCCGGAGGGAAAACTCAAGCTCGGTCCGGTCTACGGATTTGAACTGGCCCTTGGTAATGATCAGGGAACGGCGTCGGACCCAGAGAAGGTCGATTTTGACGGCATGCTTTTCCTCGAGGATCTGGTGGCCGACAGCAGCTTTGTTTCGCAGTTCCTTGACCGGTTCGTTGAGCTGAGGCGAACGGTGCTGCGGGATCAGGTGATCTTTGCCTTTATAGATGAGGCGCGGGATTACTTAAGCGTCGCCAAGCAGCGGGATGACCGTCGCTGGCGAGGCGATGAAACGACGACGGAAATTCCGGCCATTTATCGCTCCGGCTCCATTGAGAGCAATAATTATGAACTGGATCTCTACCGGATTAAGTCGTATCTGACCACGCATGCGACAGAGGTCCGCACACACTTTGCAAAAATCGAAGAGGAACAGCGCATCGCCTCGCGCTTTACCAGCGGAAATACGCTGCTGCTGTTTGTCTCTCTTGTCTTATTCTTCATCCCGTCCATTCTGATCAACAGAAAGGGATAATCTCGCCAGAAAGGAGGCGGCGGAAAACCCGCCCTGCTGATTATGCAAATTACCAGCATCCCGTTTCTCATCTATTTTCTGCCTATCCTCCTCATTCTCTATTATGCGGTATCCTTTTCGGCGATGCTGCAAAATGGTGTTCTCTTTGCCACATGCCTCATTTTCTATGCCTGGGGCGATCCGCAGAGCATCATGATGCTGGTTGCCTGTATCCTGCTTTCCTCGGTCTCTTCCTATCTGATTGTCCGGTTTGACGGGACCATGCGCAGGTACATGCTCCTTCTTGGAACGGGCGTCAACCTCTTTATCCTGTTTGCGACCAAGTACATGGGGATGTTCCTTGAACTCCTGGGCCCCTCTCTTGGCGTCGAGCTCCACTATTCGGTACATGAGCCCCTAGGCCTTCTGGTCTTTATTCTGCATGCGATTTCCTATCTGGTGGATGTTTACCGGGAAAAGGCGAAACCGGATACCCCCTTCAACATTGGCGTCTATATTTCCTTTTTCCCGTTTCTCTATCATGGACCGCTCCTTTGCTATCGGGATATGGCGGAGCAGCTCCATACGAGGAAGCTGGATTACCGTCTGCTTGCCCTGGGTGCCTGCCGCCTGGTTGTAGGTCTTGGCAAGCTGGTCATTCTGGCAAGCAGGCTTGGCGGTGTGGCCGACAATATTTTCAGTCTGTCGCAGATCGACCCGGGCGAAAACAGCGTGCCGATTCTGCTCTCCTGGCTGGGCGTCGGGACGTTTACCCTGCAGGTCTACTTTGAGTTTTCCGGGTATGCGGATGTGGCCATCGGTCTTGCGATGCTGCTTGGTTATCGTGTCGAGGAAAACTTCAATGCCCCCTATACTGCAACGTCCCTCAAGGATTTCTGGAAACGATGGGAGATCGGTCTGGTACTGTGGTCACAGCGGTATATCAACAGCCTGTTCAGCGAGACGAGGTCTGAAACGGATGAAATGAACGTGTTCCAGATCTTCACCTATGCGCTGATCGGCCTCTGGCATGGAACCAGTTATACGTTCCTCCTCTGGGGCGTCTTCAACGGCATCATTGTCCTTGCAGAGAGCATCGTTGACTATCCGTCTCGACTGCCCTTCAAATGGCTTCGCCGTGTCTATACCATGGTGATCGTCATGATCGGCTTCGTCCTGTTCCGCGCTGAGGACATTTACCAGGCGAGTCGGTATTACCTTGACATGTTCGGCATGAACAACAACGGTATTTTCAGCGATATCGCTCTTCGAATGATTCGCGAAAACTGGATTTATTATATTTTGGGGATTCTGTTCTGTTTCCCGATTGCACGGAATCTTAATGAAAAGCTCTTTAAGAACCAGGATGGTCTGCTGAATCAGATCAGCACACTGCTTTATCCCATTGCCATGGTGGTGGTCTTTGTCGTCTGCCTCTGTTTCATGGTAGTGGAGGCCTATTTCCCGGCATAAGTACAGAAAGGAGAATCCATGAAATACATACTGCGGAAAGTCGTATTTGCGATGATCCTGATGCTTGGCATTCTCCTCCTTTTTGCCAGCAATCTTTCTACAAACGGATCCAAACTGCTTGCCGTTATTCGGGGAACGCGCGTTACCTCGATTGAGGACATGACAAAGATCTTTAATGGCCTTGAGGACGTGATGAACGAAGGGTTTACCGCCCGGATCGGGTTTGTCGAGGCGTTTTCACGGGCGGCAAAGATCCTTGGAAAGAAGGAGTTTGGGGATTTCCTTTACGTAAAGGATGAAAACGATTATCTGCACGGCAGCTCCTTTTACTCCGGACCGGATCCGGAAATGCTCTCCTACGCGATGCGCGTCAAGGTCATGCAGGACATTGTAGAGGAAAACGGGGCAAAGCTGCTCCTGGTCATCCCGCCCATCAAGTATCGGAACGGCGATACCGTCATGGATTATGGCCTGCCGGCGGCGAACCCGGAGAATAAGATTTCGGAGCTCATGAATGTCATGACGGAGAATGGAATCAATGTCATCGACTTTAACTCCTATTTCCCGAACCAGACACTCTCCTATGAACAGTGCTTCTACCGGACGGAGAAATACTGGACGATTCCGGCTGCCTGGATGGCGGCACGGGAGATCGCACACTGGATGGAGGAGAGCATCGGGACGCGTCTTGATCCCACCGGAAACCTGATCGGACCCAATGCCTATGACTGGGTGACGTATCCACAGAAGATGCTGGGCTCCATGGGCCAGAAGACCGGTATGAACTACATCGGACTCGAGGATTTTACCGCGCTGTGGCCCAAGGATGCAGGACTCTATGAGTATCTCAGCTACCTTGAAAACGGAGAGCGCGATATTATCCGCGGGGATATCTATCAGACGCTCATTGACCGGAGCACGGTGGAAAATGTCGATGGCGTGCCGCGTGTATCGGCCTACAACTGCTATCTGCCCGGCATGTATCTGCATAACATCATCACCAACCGAAACAACTTTGAGGGAATCAAGGTCTTCATGATCCGGGACAGTTACTTCTCTCCGGTGACGGTGTTCCTTGCCCCGCTGTGCGGTACCATTGATACCATCTGGTCCATCAATGAGGAAAGCATTTATTCGGTCGAAACCTACATTGAAAACACCAATTTTGACTTTGTCATCATGGAAATTGATCCGTATAATATAGGAAATGACGTCTTTGATTTCTATCAGGAGGAAGCGGAAAAGCGGATTGAACTCGAATTCGGAGTGCGCGATGAAACCAGAACGGAGTGGCCATGAAAGGAGGAAAGAGTAAGTGAACAGTCAGACACGAAAAAAATTCTGGTTTATGATGAACATCATTTTCACTGTAAACTATCTTATCTGGCGTATTTTCTATACGCTTCCGATTCCGGGCCATCCCGTATCCATTGTGACCAGCCTCATTCTGCTCTTTTTCGAATGCACCGGTATGGTGGAGCAGTTTGTGCATTTCGACAGTATGTATAACCTGCGGGAGTATCCAAAGCCGGATGTCCCGGAGGAGCTGTATCCGGATATTGACATCTTCATTTCGACGTATAATGAGGAAGAGGAGCTGCTGATTAAGACGATCAACGGCTGTCTGCAACTGGAGTATCCCGATCCCGACAAGATCCACCTTTATGTCTGTGATGACGGCAATCGCCCCAGTATGAAAAAGTGGGTCAAGACCCTTGGACCCAGGGTCCATTATTCCAATCGAAACAACCATGACGGAAAAAAGGCCGGCAATCTCAATCACAATGTGCTGCATACCCAGTCGCCCTATATCCTTACGCTGGATGCGGACATGATCGTCCAGAAGCGGTTTTTGCTTGAAATCATGCCCTACATTGTCGATGCCGAAATCAAGAATGCGCATCTTCCGCCGGATAAGCAGATGCCCATCTGCTTCATTCAGACGCCGCAGGCCTTCTATGACCTTGACCTGTTCCAGTACAACCTGTATCTTGAAAACGACATTCCGAACGAGCAGGACTATTTCTATCGCGGCATTCAGGTTTCCAAGACAAGCTCAAATACCGTAATTTACGGTGGAAGCAATACGCTGCTTTCCCGTGCCGCGCTTGACAAGATCGGCGGATTCTTTACGGAATCCATCACGGAGGACTTTGCAACGGGTTCCATGATGCAGCAGAGTGGCTTTGTGTGCATGGGCACCGGCGATCCGCTGGCCTCCGGCCTCTCCCCGAATACCCTGCATTCCCTGATCCGCCAGCGTATCCGCTGGGGACGTGGCGTTATTGATACCGGTAAGAAGCTCGATCTGCTGTCGACACCGAACTTCTCCTTCCTGCAGAAGCTTTGCTATTGGGAGTCCATTTTCTACTGGTATGCGCCGATCAAGCGACTGACCTATATTCTCTCACCGATGCTCTATGCGACATTTGGGTTTGAGGTCATGCGATGTACGCTGCCGCAGGTGCTCATGTTCTGGCTGCCCATGTATCTGGTCAGCACCATCAGTCTGAGCGTCCTCTCCGGCAACCTGCGTTCCAACAAATGGACGGCCATTTATGAAACAGCTCTGTTCCCGTTCATGCTAATCCCGATTGTCATGGAGACCTTTGGATTCTCGCTTTCGGAATTCAAGGTCACGGTCAAGAGCAAAGTGACGCATCAGCACCAGAACAATCTGGTGTACATGATGCCCATGATCATCCTGATCACCCTGTCCGTCATCGGCATCTGCCGGTCAGTCTGGATCGTTCTCTCGACGAACTCCATCGGCCTTGCGGTTATCCTGTTCTGGATGATTTACAACATGTACGTCATGATCATGAGCCTCTTCTTTGTGGCCGGACGTGGCGTATACCGAAGCGCCGAACGTGTCACGGTGGCGCTGCCGGGCAAGCTGGTTGTCAGGGGGAAAGCCTATGACTGCGAGACGGTAAACCTCTCTGAAAACGGTGCCTGCCTGACCATGGATGATCCGCATCTGGTGAACTGTGAGGATGTCTATCTGCATCTGGAGGATCGGAGCTATCACACCCGTCTTAAGCTGCATCCCATCCGCGTCACGCCGAGACGCCGCTTTGAAAAGGGCAATGTTGTGACCAAGTGGGAGTATGCCTTCTCTATCACGGAGATTCCGGAGGAGAAGGGATGGGAGAACTTCATGGGTATTCTCTATGACCGGATTCCGACTCATGCCCAGGCCATCATGAGCAATAACCTCTATAAGGAGCTCAATAAGAACTTCCAGCTCCGTCAGGACAGCGCTGCCTTTATGGCACGTTCTCTGCCCAGAATTATCATGAATACTGAGGTGAAGACGGAGGAAATGCATGAACCGCTGGTCATGCGTGACTTTAACTATCAGTACATGGCCTTTACCACAAAGGGTGTCATGCCACGGCATATGACCCTGGATCTTGACGGATTTACGATCCAGTGTGTCCGCGACAAGACCCTCTCGCATGCAACCCTTTACAAGATCGAGGACATGGACCATACCTATACCGATCAGGAGGTTGCGGACCGGGTCATGAACTGGATGATGGCCCACTCCAAGGGTGAGATGCGCCGCGCTGCCATGGACCGCGTATTTGGTCGTGAATTTAATGAAGTCGCTGCCGTCATGGCGGCATAAATCAAGAGGCTGTTGGATGCAACAGCCTCCTTCTCATTTCATCGCAAACAGAAACAAATCGTATGGATATCTGACAGAAGATGTGGATATTAGCTGCAGAAAAGAGGGTGAAACCGGATGCCGGGACGGACTGCTGTTTTAAAGTGGGGAGCGCTTCTTTCATTGCTTCTTTTTATCCTGCTGCTTGGCGGATGCCGGCGACAGGAGGAGTCTCAGAATGACGCGGAGGAAATCCTTGTGGGATTTGCGCAGATCGGCTCGGAAAGCGGCTGGCGGATCGGAAACACACGGGATATGGAGGAAGCGGCGGTTCGAAATGGGGTGCGCCTCATGATGGAGGATGCAAACCAGAAGCAGGAAAATGAGATACGGGCGCTGCGCTCCTTCATTGCCTATAATGTGGATGTGATCACCTTTGTCCCTATCGTGGAGGATGGGTGGACCAATGTGCTGCAGGAGGCAAAGCAGGCGGGCATTCCGGTGATTCTCTCGGACCGCCTGGTCAGTGAGGATGTGGATCCCGATCTCTATAGCGCCTATATCGGCGCGGATTTCACCCAGGAAGGGCGAAATGCCGGTACCTTCCTTCTTAAAAAAGCCGAAGAGATGGAAGGAGAAACACTGGGAATTGTCGAGCTGACGGGGACAAAGGATTCCTCACCGGCCATTCAGAGAGAAATCGGATTCCATGAGGTGATCGATGGAAACGCCCGCTTTGTCATGCTGGACCAGATGTCCGGGGACTTTCTCCGCTCCAAGGGAAGGGAATGCATGGAGCAGCTGATTGAGCGTTACGGGGATCAGATTGATATTCTCTATTCCCACAATGATGCCATGACCTATGGTGCCATTGAGGCAATGGAGGCGGTGGGCATTGTGCCTGGCCGGGACATCGTGATCATCTCCGTGGACGGGGAACAGGAGGCCATCGACCTTTTGCGCGAGGGGAAGATCAACTGCGTGGTGGAATGCACGCCAATGCTTGGCGATCTGGTCTTTGATATTGCAAAGCGCCTGGCGGCCGGGGAAACCGTGCCCAAGATGACGAGCCCCAAGGAAGCAGTATTCACGGAATACGACGATCTCTCGGATTTGCCGCCGCGGGGGTATTGAGATGAAAACGGAACTGCGAAGCGTTGCGGGGGAAGCCAGCCGCCTGACGCGGCTTCTATCGCTCTTTCTGATTCTTCCGGCCATCGTCTCGCTTCTCATCATGCTGCTCTATGCCAGTATTTTCAGCCGCTCCAGCGCTCGTATGGAGGAAACGGCGGCACTTCGGCCAATGGTGTCAAAAACCATTCCCACTCAGATCTGGTCTGCCGTCTCAGGCCGGGAAAGCTATGCGGCATGCGGGGCAGGGGAGAGCATTGATGAGGTGAAGGTACGGCTGGATGCGTTGCTGCATGACAATCCAAATCAGCTGGAACTGAGTGTTGCGCGGCGGACCATGGAGACCCTTGGCAGCTATGCCGGCGAAATCAGCAAGAGCATGGCAGAAGGGCGGCCTGTGGTTGAGAGCGAGGCACTGCTTGACGAGGTACGATCGGTTGCCTCGCTGATTGAGGACATGCTGAACAACTGCATTACCGCCGAGGCGGAGCTGCTGGCCAGTACCAACCGGCAGCTGAGCCGGACCGTCATCCTGATTGCCATTGGAGAGTTTGTGGTCCTCCTGCTTGTGGTCCTTTTTTCCGAGAGCATGCGCAAGCGGATGGTCGACCTGATCGAAACGCCCATTGCACGACTGAGGGAGACGACCAGTCAGCTGGCGGCCGGTGATCTGAGCGCCCGCATTGAGTCGTCCAATGTGGTGGAGATGAAGGAACTGACCGAATCGGTGAACGTGATGGCGGACCGGCTGGAGGACCTGATCGAACAAAACCGCCTCAAGCAGGAAAACCTCAAAAAGGCGGAGCTTCGCACGCTGCAGGCGCAGGTCAATCCGCATTTTCTTTACAATACGCTGGATACGATTCTCTGGCAGGCAGAGGATGAAAACAGTGAGGAGGTCATCCATCTGACCAAGGCGCTTTCCGACTTTTTCCGAATTTCTCTCTCCTCCGGCAGGGACTGGATCACCATTGAACAGGAGATTCGCCATCTGTCCGGTTACCTTGAAATTCAGCAAACCCGGTACAGGGATGTGCTGAGGTATCAGATTGACATTGATCCCGAGATGAAAACGGGCATCATTCTGAAGCTTCTCCTGCAGCCCCTGGTGGAAAACGCCATTTATCACGGAATCAAGGAACACCGGGGCGGCGGCGAAATTACGATCACAGGACGGATTGAGGGGCAGGACTACCTGTTCTCCGTCCGGGATACCGGAAACGGGATGCAGAAAGAGCAGCTGGAAAAGGTGAGGAAGAGCCTTTGTGAGGGCTCCGTCATGCCGCATGGAACCGAGTTCCCGGGACATTCGGGAGGCGGGTTTGGCCTGCATAACGTCGATCAGCGGATACGGCTTTACTATGGCATTTCGGAGGGCCTGCATATTGACAGCGATGCCGGCGGAACCGTTGTATGGTTCCGGGTTCCAATGGATGTAAACAGGGAGGAAAAGTCATGATTCGTGTTTTTCTGGCCGATGATGAGATCGCGATTCGTGAAGGAATCCGAAATTCAAAAATATGGGCAGAGGACGGAAAAGAAGGATATGTGCTTGTAGGTGAGGCTCCGGACGGGGAGATTGCACTCTCCATGATTCGGGATGAGCAGCCCGATATCCTGATCACCGATGTCCGAATGCCCTTCATGGATGGGATGCAGCTTGCCGAGATGGTGACAAGGCAGATGCCCTGGATTCAGGTCATCATCCTGTCCGGTTATGATGATTTCAACTATGCACGCAAGGCCATGAGTCTTGGCGTGAAGGATTATCTGCTCAAGCCCATTTCCTCCCAGGAACTCAAGGAAGCGCTGGACCGGGTCAGCGAGCGCATGCGCGAGGAGCGGCAGAAAGCGCGAATTCCCCGTTTTTCCGGTGAAAACCGATTCCTCAAGGAAAAGCTCATCTATACGGTGCTGAACGAACAGACACCGGAAACGCTGGAGCGTCAGACGGCAGAGCAGCTGCGCTCTCTTGGCATTACGATCATGGCGGAGGTGCTGTTGGCGGAGGACATTTCCTGGATGCCGGAAAGCCGCCTTGAGGAAGGGCAGGACTGTCTGTATGCCCTTGCCCAGGCCAGTCAGGGAGTCATCTATGTCTGCTCTGGCCGGCATGGAACGCTGGCGCTTGTGCAGGGGGATAACGAACGGGATGTGGAGGAACGCGCATATACCTTTGCACGCTCGGCTACCTCGGAGCTGGAGCGCAGGGGTCTTGGCCCGGTGCTGATCTGTGTGGGTGAGCCGGTCCATCGTCTTGGGCAGCTTCCCACATCCATGAGGGATGCCCGACATCTTAGGCATGTGGTGAATGCGAAAAAACCCCTTGAGTCCTCCCGTGTCCTTTCCGGCAAGGATATGGATACGACGGAGGCGCAGATGACAAGAAGCGATGTCCGTCCGCTCTATGAGCGGCTGCAATATGCCTCGGACGGGGATGCATTTTCCATTCTGAGGGAATATGCCGCCTCCATTGTCAGCACGGATATTCACACGACACTGGTGGAAAGCTATCTGCAGGTGGAAATCATGATGACGGCGGAACGGATGCTCAGGGAATGCGGGGCGGATGTCCGGGATGTTGAACTGTTCCAGAGGCTCATGCAGTCCATGAGCAACCCGCAGAGCGTCCTGACGGAAACCGAGGCGGCGATCCTTCTCAATGAGGTTTTGAGATACAGAGCCGCGCATACGGCAGGGCAGGGGGATGCGACGCTTGCCAGGGCCAGAGCATATCTGGCGCAGCATTTTAACGATCCCAATCTGATGCTCCGGGATGTCAGTGAGCATGTGGGGATGTCCGAAAGCCGTTTTTCAACGGTTTTTGGGCAGAAAATGGGAATGACCTTTACCGAATACCTGACGGTTCTCAGGATGAACAAGGCCAAGGAATACCTCTCTGCAACGCAGATGCGTTCCTCTCAGATTGCACGGGAAGTGGGGTATAACGATCCGCATTATTTCAGCTATCTGTTCCGAAAAAACACAGGCATGACCCCGAGCGAATTCCGGAAACAGGTGCAGGGGGAAAGAAATCCAACTGTTTGAGAAAAAAATTCAACTAATTTCATAAAAACATTCCCTCAAAAAAGAATATTTTAACCAAAGAAAAGAATTGTTCCTCTTTTCTTTTTGAGAATGTGATGTAGAATATAGACAGATGGCGGGAGTACCCGTCAAAATAAAAAACGGAGGAATGTATTATGAAGAAACTGTTGGCACTGGCTCTTGCCTTGGTCATGGTTCTGGGCGCTGTATCTGCTCTGGCCGATTACAAGGTAGCGTTCTCTCAGATCGGACAGGAGTCCGACTGGCGTACTGCAAACACGGACAGCATCAAGGCTGCAATCGAAGGCCATGAGGGCTGGGAACTGATCTATGATGACGCACAGCAGAAACAGGAAAACCAGATTAAAGCGCTGCGCAACTTCATCACCCAGGGCGTTGACGTCATTCTGTTCACCGGCGTTGTTTCCACTGGCTGGGAAGAGGTTCTGAAGGAAGTCAATGACGAAGAAATCCCCCTCGTGCTGATCGACCGTCTCCCGGATTGCATTGATCAGATCGACTACATCGCTGCTTTCGGCGGAGACTTCGTTGAGGAAGGCCGTCGTCAGGTCGCATGGGCCGGCGAATATCTGAAGGCTCAGGGCCGTGGCGAGGAAGAAGTCAATGTCGTGATCATGGAAGGCACCACCGGTGCATCCGCTCAGGTCGGCCGTACCGAGGGCAACCTCAAGGCGCTTGAGTCCTATCCGAACATGAAGCTCGTCGGACAGCAGTCCGGTAACTTCACCCGTGCAGAAGGCCAGGCCCTCATGGAGAGCTGGCTCAAGTCCATCGACAAGATCGACGTTCTGATCGCTCAGAATGACGACATGGCGCTGGGTGCTGTTGATGCCATCAAGGCTGCCGGTCTTGTTCCTGGCAAAGACATCATCATCGTTGGCTGCGACTCCGTTAAGGCTGCTTTTGATGCCATCGTTGCCGGTGACATGAATGCGACCATCGAGTGCACACCGCTCTATGGACCGTTCGTTGTTGAGACCCTCGAAAAGCTCCAGGCTGGCGAGACTCTCTCCAAAGAGATCATCCATCCTGAAGAGGGTGCTTTCGACACCGACGGCGGCATCGATCTTGGCACTGTCGTTTCTGTCAAGGCAGGCGACGTGATCAACGAGCGTCAGTATTAATTAAAACCAAGCGGGCTGTTCATTGCACAGCTCCTGTGCAGGACGGAAGCTTGTCTTCCGTCCTGCCTTTTTTGATGGAGGAGGGATTGTATTGCCGCAAAATGCGCTACTAGAAATGAAACAGATTGAAATTCAGTTTCCCGGCGTCAATGCGCTCGACAAAGTGGACTTCAATCTGCGAGCGGGAGAGATCCATTCGCTGCTGGGCGAAAATGGTGCCGGAAAATCAACGCTCATCAAATGTCTGACCGGCGTTAATCAGATGGATAGCGGTACGATCCTCCTGGACGGGAAAGAGATTCATCCGCAAAGTCCGCAGGACGCGATTGATTTAGGCATCTCGACCGTGTATCAGGAGGTCAACCTGTGCCCGAATCTGACGGTTGCGGAGAATATCTTCGTTGGCCGTCAGCCCATGCGTCACCGTCAGATTGACTGGAAAGAGATCAATCGCAGGGCAAAGGAACTCATGTCACGGTTCCATCTCGATATTGATGTCAATCGACCGCTCTCGTATTATTCAACGGCCATCCAGCAGATGGTCAGCATTGCCCGCGCCGTTGACATCCAGGCGAAGATTCTGATTCTTGACGAGCCGACCTCATCTCTTGATGAAAACGAGGTACAGCTGCTCTTTGAGGTCATGCGCGATCTCAAGAAAGAGGGCATGGGCATCATCTTTATCACGCACTTCCTGGATCAGGTCTATGCGGTCAGCGACCGCCTGACGATTCTCAGAAACGGCCATCTTGTCGGTGCCTATGACATTGAGGACATCAGCAAGGTCGAGCTGGTGACACAGATGGTCGGCAAGGACATTGATACCATCTTCAACCTGAAGCGGGCGGATGTGGATCCGGAGGCGCCGTATATGCTGACAGCCAGCCATATCGGTGTGCCCGGCAAGGTGGAGGATGTATCCATTAACCTCAAAAAGGGCGAACTCATCGGCTTTGCTGGATTGCTTGGCAGCGGACGTACAGAAACCGCCGAGATGATCTTTGGCGTAACCAAGACCAATTCCGGTGAAATCGAGGTTGACGGAAAGAAGGCGGAAATCAAGACGCCTTATGATGCCCTGATGCGGGGCATGGCGTTCTGTCCGGAGGATCGTAAGCTGGATGGCATCATCGGCGACCTGTCCATTCGCGAGAACATCGCGCTGGCGGTTCAGGCACGTCGGGGCTTCCTGCATCCGCTCAGCCGCCAGGAGCAAAACGAACTGGCGGATAAATACATCAAGGCACTCGGTGTTGCGACGCCGGATGCCGAGAAGAAGATCAATGAGCTTTCCGGCGGAAATCAGCAGAAGGTCATTCTGGCCCGCTGGATGGCGACGGATCCCAAGATTCTTATTCTGGATGAACCGACCCGCGGCATCGACATCGGCGCCAAGGCGGAAATCCAGCGCCTGATGCTTGAAATGTGCGGGGATGGCGTCAGCGTTATCTTCATCAGCTCGGAGCTGGATGAAATCATCCGCTGCTCCAACCGCGTGATTGTCATGCGCGAGCGCGAAAAGGTCGCCGAGTTAAATGGCGAAACCTGCACACAGAGTCAGATTCTTTCGATCATTGCCGAGGGCGCACAGGGAACAGGAGGTGCAGCACAATGAAAAAGAAAATCAATTTTTCCCAGCTGATGCGCTCCAAACTGACCTGGGCCGTAGTTGCGGAGGTTATGATCCTGCTGGTCTGTCTCATCGTTCGTCCTGATTTCTTTAAGATCAGCTATCAGCCGACAACAGGCATGCTCTATGGCAACCTGATTGATATCATCAACCGTTCCAGTGAGATTACCATCATCGCGATGGGTATGACCATGGTCATCGCCCTGGGCGGTACGGACCTTTCTGTTGGCGCCCTCGTTGCCGTTTCCGGTGCAATTGCCCTCAAGTTCATGCGCTGGGATGTGACGATTTACAACACACCGGGCGATTATTCGGTCTATCCCTTCGCTCTTGCGATTCTCGTTCCCCTCGTGGTCTGTCTCATTATGGGTCTGTTTAACGGCCTTCTGATCGCCAAGGGCGGAATCCAGCCCATCATTGCGACGCTGATCCTGATGGTTTGTGGCCGCGGAATTGCACAGATTGTCACCAACGGAAAGCAGTTTACCACCGGGTATTCTCCGTTCCGCGTCATTGGACAGGGAAGTTTCCTGTTCCTGCCCATGCCGATCATCATCACGGTGATTGTGGTGGCCCTTGTCTCTCTGTTCGTTCGTAAAACCGCGTTTGGCACCTTTGTTGAGGCTGTCGGAATCAACCGCAATGCGGCGCGTCTCTCCGGTATCAATGCACAGATGGTTATCTTCATCGTCTTTGCGCTCACCGGTTTTCTCTCGGGCATTTCCGGCCTCATCTATTCCAGCCGAATTATGAGCAACGACTCCAACAACGCGGGCCTCAACTATGAAATGGACGCGATTCTGGCCGTTGTCATCGGTGGCACCAGTATGACGGGTGGCAAATTCAGCCTTGCCGGAACGGTTCTTGGCTCTATCATCATCCGGACCATCGTGACGCTGGTCTATTACTTCGGCATTGCCTCTGAGGCAACCATGGCCTTCAAGGCAGTGATTATTGCCGTCGTTATCGTTCTCCAGTCCGAACCCGTCCGTGAGTACTTTGCAAAGCGTACCCGCAGGCGTGTTGAAGTGCAGAATGGAGGTGCTGTCAAATGAAAAAGGATCAGGGTAAACAGAGCCTTTTCAGCAGGATCATGAATCCCAAATACATCATGGTCTATGCAACGATCGGCATTTTCCTTCTCATCTACATCTTTGGTGCTGTCGTGTACGGTGATAAGGGCTTTACCACCCTTCGTACCTTCATGAACATGTTCATCGACAATGCCTATTACGGCATTTCCGCCGTCGGCATGACCATGGTTCTGATCACCGGTGGCATCGACCTTTCCGTAGGTGCCGTTGCCTCTTTGACAGGCATGTTTATTGCCTATGGTACCAGCGTACTTGGACTTCATCCTCTGGTCTGCATCGCCTTCTCTCTGGTGGTCGGCGTTGGCCTCGGTCTTCTCATGGGCTGGGTCATTCACTACCTGAACGTTCCGCCCTTCATCACCACTCTGACAGGCATGTTCCTGGCACGTGGTGTCTGTTCTCTCATCAGCCGGGAATCCATTGAGATCAAGCATCCGATGATGGATGCCCTGGCTGGCTGGAAGGTCTACTTCATGAAATATGCAGATGGGGAGTGGACACGGATTCGTCCCAGTGCATTCATCAACTTCAATGTCATTCTCTTTGTCGTCATGATCATCGTAGGCACCGTGATTCTTCAAAAGACGCGGTTCGGCCGCAACATTTATGCAATCGGCGGCAACGAGCAGAGTGCCAAGCTGATGGGTCTCCCTGTCGGCAGGACCAAAGTGCTGGTCTATGGCTTCAACGGGCTTTGCTCCGTACTTGCGGGTGTTACCTATGCGCTGTACGTCAAATCCGGCTGGAACCTCTCCCTTCAGGGTGCCGAGCTTGACGTCATCACTTGCGCCGTCATTGGCGGTACCCTGCTGACCGGCGGCGTCGGATACATGGTGGGTACTCTGTTTGGTGTTCTTCTTAAATCCATCATCCCTGCCCTGATTACCTTTAATGGCAATCTCCTGTCCTGGTGGGGAAAGATCGCAACCGGACTTCTTCTCCTTCTGTTCATCTGCATTCAGAAGGTGGTTGTCAGCACGTCTGACCGGAAAAAGGATAAAAAGAAATAGCAAAGAGGAAGCGCTTTTGCGCTTCCTCTTTGTTATTTGTATGTGCGGTCAAAATATTGAATCTATAGCAAACAAATAGTAATCGTAGGAATATCCAAAATGAAAACTTGTACATGTATTTGCCTGTTTTTACGTATTATACTGTATTCGGGTTGGAGGGACGAGTTGAGAATAATGGATTGTAGGAAGATGCGAGGTGGAAAATCAGAGGACGGCATGGTATAATCATGGAAAAATGGTGAGGTTACTTTACGCATAATGGAAAGAAAGTCAGAAAGATTTCGGCAGAGACTCAGTGGAAGAATTTTTAATTATCAGAAAGCAATTTTGTAGGGAGCGCTGAATGAAAATAGGATTATCTGCGATGATCTACCGTGAAAAGGGAGTATAAAAGTTCACTATGATTGATTTGGTCATTGATGCCTTAACGGATTGCTAAGTAATTCGAGAAACAGGGGAAGAAGTTAAGACACATTATAAAATACTAAAGAAGA
Source organism: Clostridia bacterium (assembly GCA_017476605.1). Lineage (GTDB taxonomy): Bacteria > Bacillota > Clostridia > Christensenellales > Aristaeellaceae > Ventricola. Next base: position 8,737 of record JAFUZM010000336.1, on the reverse strand, counting down.
GAATAACTAGGGCTGCTGTAGAACGAATGCATAAAGCGGGCTGGCAAAATGACTTTGATTGGAAGAAGGTTCAGGATAATGGCTATGAAATCGCTGAACTTTATGTAGATGGAGATACACGTGTTCAAGGTCTAATAGGTTTTAAACATATAAAGACTAATTTGGATACATATGTTCCGCTTGTTGAATCTGCTCCATGGAACATCGGATCATCAGGACAATATATAGGTGTTGGAGGCCATTTGTTTGCAATAGCATGCAAGGAAAGTTGGGACTCGGGAAACGAGGGATATGTAGTCTTCGAGTCAAAGACAGCACTTGTGAATCATTATATTGAGAAGCTTCACGCAAAGATACTCAGCGGTGGAGCACGACCTAGAATGATGCTAGATCCATATGCAGCGTTATACTTAATTGGAAAGTATATATTCGGAGGCGAAGAATAATGACAGAATCAAGAATATATGATTGTGATTTGGAATCTGTGTTAACAGAAACACGGCTAACTCCATATGCAGAATACAAACCATTTCGGGCAAGAGAGGCTTATCTTTTGATGCGCAGATTAGGGCGTCCATTAACAGAAAGCGAGATGAGTCAATTTGAATACACGGAGGAGAGCAGAGTAGACAGAGTAGAAGCTGTGTAAATAAGTGGTTATTCCTGAAATGAAAGCCTCAAAAAGAAGCTGGTCACTGACGAAACACAGCCAAGGCATATCAGAAGGAAACTACTGTAAAGCGCAGTTAGGATGCTGAATGATGGGGGCGAGATTCGATGTAGAATCAGGAAGTATGTAGTATGTGATGAAACTGTGAATCAGTGTGTTATTTGTGGATGAAAATATATGATGCATAGATTCTTTTTCTACCGATTTAAGAAGTCGTGTTATCCGGACAGCCTTGATGGTCCTTCACTGTATAAAACTCCGTATCGTATCTATGACATCGAACTGGAGAATGATGATTGCACAAAAGAAGGAGAAACGGAAAGATTTTTCTGGGTAGAAGAGCTTGCTGGCGAACTTCTCCCGGGGAAACATTTCGAAGTCCGTTTTGTAGATGGAGACAGGCCGGCGGAATTCAGTGTGGAGTTGGGTGACCAGGTGTACTTTTATGTATCCATTGATCATAAACCTGCTGCGTATTGGTTTAGAGAATAGGGCGGCTTTGGTTTAGATGCCACACCACACAAAGAGTATCGGGGAAAAGTTACAAAAATGGTTTGTCTCAATTGAATCATGAACGATCCCGAATATCAATGGGATAAAAGATTCTTGAGACAAGCCACTTTTTTGTATTGAATAAAATTGGAAAGTGAAGATCGTTGCTTCACACGAAATCAGCTGAAGAAGAGACGCATGGCGTTGTCATGCAGAATGAGACGTTTCTCCTCTGTTCCCAGAAGATTGGATTCCGAGATGAATCCGATCAGGTGCTGATAGCTGTCCTCCTTGAGCGTGGAGGGAACATCTGAGCCAAAGAGAATCTTATCAAACCCGACGATTTCACCGGCACTTTTTACGTAGCGCTGTGCTGTTTCATAGGGGAATTCCTCCGGACGAATGTTGTGGGGAAGAGCTGCCAGATCAAAGTAAACATTGTCATAGACAAGCTTTGCAAGGCCTGCTTCCATTTCTTTCTGGGTTGTCCTTGAAGGCGCAAGGAGATGGCAGACGACAAAGGGCATGCCGGGATACCGGGCGATGACGCGGGAAAGCGCGTCAACCTGCCAGCTTTCCGACCCGAGCTTCCCAATGTCGATCACAAATATCAGCTGATGCTCCTGCGCGTACCGATACTCTTCCTCCATCATCTCACCGTCAAGAGGGAAGGTTTTATGATTGCTCATCAGGCCGGAACCGGTACTGACTTCAAACTTGACCACACGGATACCCAGTTCTTCAAACAGATGCGTCCGAATCTTATCCCGAAAGCGGGAATAGGGATCATAGGAAGCAGCAGTCAGGAAACGATCGGGATACCGCTGCTGCGCTTCCCAGGATGCGAGATTCTGGAAGCCGAAATAGTTTCCCTGCAAGAGGACAGCACGCTTTACATGGTTTTCGTCCATGAGTGCCAGAATATCCTCGGCGGTAACGGATCCCTTTCCGTATTGCTCCGGGAGTGCACGAAATGTTTCGCCGCTGGCATAGCTGGCCATGCCGTTGCCGATATGCCGCAGTTCTCCGCCGGCGCCGGTGCCGGCGATGGTTTCAATAATGTGTACATGCGTATCAATGATGTCCATTTTTGCCTCCTGTACTTTCGGGTGTTTAGGAAATACTGCTGATGCCATTATGCGCACTTTCCCGGGCTGTGTCAAGGAATCGTTTTGAAGATGGATGGGGAAATTCATCAGGACCTGCATCAGGCAATGTATCCTGGCGGGTATATGCACGTTCATTGGAGAAAGGAAGAGAAAATGCCCTCCACTTTGGAATTTGTACAATTAGCATAGATTGCGAAGTCGTTCTTTTGCCTGACAGCCGAATTCAGGCTCGGATCGCCTGAAAATGGAGAATGGATTTTCAAATATGACAAAAAATCGGTTGTATATTTTGGAAAAATAGAATATAATATGGGCAACACGGCAGAAGCCGTAATCATTACAGGAGGTATTGTTTATGAAAAAGGTTATTTCTATGCTGCTGATGGCAGTAATGCTGGTAACCATCTGTGCATTTGCAATGGCTGAATCCGTAGAGGATATCATTGCACAGGCCCAGACCATGACGCTGGAAGAGCTCTTCCAGAAAGCCATTGAAGAGTCCAATGGAAAGCGGTTTGACGCGGTCGGCAACTCCAGCCGCGGCAAGAGCGTGCTCCCGCTGTTTGTCGAAGCACTGCAGAAGATCGACCCGAACTACACACTGGATTATGAAGGCGGCTGGCAGCAGCCAAAGGAAAACAAGATCTTTGATCAGCTGACCGAGGACGTCAAGGGTGCAAACCATGTCATGTCCATGACCCTGATCCAGGATGGCAACCAGATCCAGAGCAAGATGCTGGATACCGGCCTGCTCCTCAACTTCGTTCCGAAGGACTGGACAGAGGCTGAGGGTGTTGCGAAAGAGAACAACGAGAATCCTCTCGCTCTTCAGACACTCAACAAGGTGTTCATGTTCAACAATCTGGGTGAGAAGACCTACAAGAACATGTGGGATTTCGTCCGCGAGGGTGAGGCTCCGCTGTTCATGGGTGTAAACTCTGAGCTGGTTGGAAAGAACTTCCTTTACATGATGACCAGTGACAAGTATGCGACCATTGCTAAGGAAGCATATGAAGCCTGGGACGGCAAGAATGAGGAAGATGACGCACTTATCGAAGACATGAAGCTGGACGCTGAGGATCTGGGACTCACCGGCGACAACGTACAGTATGGTCTTGCCTGGGTCTACCTCTGGTGCGAGAAGTACAACGAGGAGACCGACGACGGCCCCATCTGCAATACTCTGGTTACCACCTCTGCGAAGGATCAGAGTGGACTTCTGGTTTACTCCAAGCTCCGCAGCGTAGAGGAGACGGCAGAATCCTCCGTCAACAACATCACGGTTGCTGCTTATCAGGATGGCTATGTCGGCATCGGCGGCTATGCATATAAGCACTATCTCATGCTCACCAAGACCAGCCCGCTCCCATGGACTTCCTGCGCTCTCATCGCATTCATGACCACCACTCAGGATGGCTTCTATGCATGGGGCAAGGATATGGGCGGCTATGCTCCGGTTCCTGCCTGCATGATCGACCACAGCCAGGATGGCTATGTGGACGGCGTTGACACCTATCCGGCCAAGGATGACCGTGGATACGACTGGTGGCTCAACGAGGGCAAGCTGGTTGTTGAGGATCCGGCTTACTGCGCATCCGTTTCCGGAAAGATGAGCGACTGGATTGACGGCATCGTTGCTGGCAAATAATCACAGCATACAGAATATTTCCCTATAAATCGATGTGGGCGGCACGTCGGAGCAATACCGGCCTGTCGCCCCTTTCCTTATCCAAATCTTAATCGAAAGGAAGGAAAGAGATGACTACAGCCGAAGTCAGGAAGGTTAGCGAATTTCGCAAAACCTGGAATCGGTTCAGGACATACATTACGAAGCCACAGAATGCCATTTTGCTGATGCTGGGCATTATTCTGACGATCAGCACGCTGTTCCCGATGTATACGATTGTAAGGGATACCATTCGGCTTCATCCGGGCAGCATTGACACGCAGGAAAATGCACTGGACTCCAAAGTGGAGATTCTGGGCAAGGAACTGACGACGTATAACTGGACCAATCTCTTTAAGGATACCATAACCACGCGTGTCGGGCGTGAACGCGTCACGCGCAGTGTTGCCTCGATTTATCTATGGACACCGCTGCTCAACTCTGTATTGATCAGTATTTTTGCATGCTTCGGTGCGATTCTCTATGGTGGTATCTTTGCCTATCTTGTTACGAGAACGAACCTGAAGTTCAAGAAATACTTAAGTTCCATTTTCATTTTCCCGTACATCATGCCGCAGTGGACCCTGGCGGTTATGTGGCAGAATCTGTTTAACTCCAATATCGTGACAGGCGGCAGCGATGGAATCTTTGTCGCGCTGTTTGGACTCTATATGCCAAAATGGTGGTGTGAGGGCATATTCCCGGTTTCTGTCGTTCTGACGATTCACTATGCGCCTTTTGCATACATCCTGATTGGCGGCATTTTCAGAAATATGGATGCAAACCTCGAGGAGGCAGCGACAATTCTCAATACACCGCGGTGGAAAACCTTCCTGCGGGTGACCCTTCCTCTGGTCAAGCCTGCCATCCTCAGCACGATCCTGCTGGTCTTCTCAAGCGCAATGGGTTCCTATCCGATCCCACACTACCTGAAACTCACAACACTGAGTACCCAGTATGTGGGCATGAGTTCAAACCGCGCAGGACAGGCAAGTATTCTGGCCGTCATCATGATGCTCTTTGGTTTCCTCATTTTGATTGTTAACCAGAGGACGACATCGGGTCGCAAGAATTTTGTCACGGTTACCGGAAAATCCGGTCAGAGCAGCCTTGTGAATCTTGGAGCGGCCAAATATGTTCTCTCCGTGTTGTTTGTGCTGCTGACTCTGTTTACCGGCATCCTTCCGATTATTCTGTTTGCAATTGAGACCTTCCTGCCGAATCCGGGCGACTATTCCTTCATCACACATGGTATCGCCGGACATACGACAACGAAATGGTGGCTCACGGCGGAAAACGTGACCGAGAACGGTATGTACGGACAGAAGGGTATCCTGTATAACACGGATATCTGGAATGCCTTTGCGGGAACTTTCTTTGTTGCCATCTGCTGTGCACTGGCTGCAGGTACCATCGGTACCCTGATTGGCTACTGCGTCAGTAAGAACCGTCGGAGCAAATGGGCGTCCTACGTCAACAACATGGCGTTCCTGCCCTACCTGATGCCTTCTCTTGCCGTTGGCGTTGCGTTCTTCATCTTTGGCTCCAGTGCAGGCATTTACAATACATTCCTGCTGCTGATCCTTGCAGGAACAGTAAAGTACATTCCCTTTGCCAGCCGGAGTGCCCTTAACTCAATGATGCAGCTTTCCGGTGAAATTGAGGAGGCCGCAATCATCCAGGACATCCCATGGTGGCAGAGGATGACGCGGATCATCATTCCGATTCAAAAGACATCCATCATCAGTGGATTCCTGCTGCCCTTTATGACATGTCTGCGTGAGCTCACGCTGTTCATGCTGCTTTGCGGGCAGGGCAAGATCATTACAACCATGCTGGGATACTTTGATGAAATGGGATTGTATGCCTTCTCAAGCGGCATTAACCTGATTCTGATCATATTGATCCTGGTCTTCAATACACTGGTGAACAAGCTGACCGGAGCGAGCATTGACTCCGGTATCGGCGGAGACTGATTAAGCGAGAGGATGAATTGACATGTCAAGGATAGAACTTTCTCATGTAACCAAACGGTGGGGCGGTTTCTATGCAGTGGACGATCTCGACCTGATCATAGAGGACAACGCGTTTGTTACACTGCTTGGCCCATCCGGCTGCGGAAAAACAACAACCCTGCGCATGATCGCAGGCCTTGAAACCCCAACAACGGGAAAAATCACGATTGATGGCGTTACCGTATTTGACAGTGATGCGGGAATCAACATTCCGGCCAATAAGCGCAGAGTCGGCTTCCTCTTCCAGAACTATGCGCTGTGGCCAAACATGACCGTGTTCCAGAACATCGCGTTTGGTCTTAGCAATATCAAGGAATCCGGCCTTTCTGTAAACAGCGAGGGTGAAATTGTCCGTGATCCCAATGCAACTGATGCACCAAGGAAACTGACAAAAGAGGAAATCAACCGCATTGTGGCCAGGGTGAGCGCCATTGTAAAGATCCAGCCGTTTATGGATCGGTATCCGGGAGAGCTTTCCGGTGGTCAGCAGCAGCGTGTTGCCATTGCAAGAACGCTTGCTCCGGGACCAAAGGTTCTCTTCATGGATGAACCGCTTTCCAACCTGGATGCAAAGCTGCGCCTCGAGATGCGCTCAGAACTGCAGCGTCTGCATCTTTCAACCGGAAGCACCTTTGTATATGTTACACATGATCAGATGGAGGCCATGACACTGGCGACCCGGATCTGTCTTATTTCTAACGGTGTTCTGCAGCAGTACGATGAACCGCTTACGGTATACAATCGTCCGAACAATACCTTTGTTGCGGACTTTGTCGGCAATCCGGCGATTAACTTCATGAATGCCCGTGGAGAACAGCAGGCGGACGGCTCCTTTGCACTCAACCTTCTGGATCAGTATTCGGGCACATTTACGCCGGAGACGAAAGTGAATGTAAACGGCTGGTATCAGGATGCCGAACGTGAAATTGCTGCTTTTGCAGCAAAGGAGCGTCCGGCGGAGAAGACCAATAAGGATGAGCCCTTTAAATATCCGGTAGCCGTGGTAGCGGACGTCGAGAGCAAGGAATCCGTAGATCGCTCGGACTATGTACTGGGCGTTCGTCCTGAGTTTATCCGTATATGCCAGGATGGACCGGTTGAAGGCGAAATCTTCTCTGCCATGCCTACCGGTATGGAAACGACGGTACGTATTCGTGTCGGGAACTATCTCCTGACTGCCGTTGTCTTTGGCGGTGTTCTGTATAAGATCGGACAGCATGTGCGCATCAAATTTGACGGAGAGGGGACAACCCTGTTCTCCCGTGTCAATGGGCGCCTGATTGCCTGCGGCAAACTGGATGTGAATCAGTAATCGTGCAGGCAACGACATACTTTCATAAATAAAACCAGGCCAACGGCCTGGTTTTATTTAAAAGCAAAGAAAGTCAAATTCGAACTGCGAGGATCTCTTATATTGCATCGAGACCGCATGAGGAGTAAAATGTGGCAAGAGAAACTCATACATGCCAAAGAAACAGCAAACAGGAGGAAAGACAATGGTTACAATTTCAAATGAAGCGTTGAGCGTGACGATTGCGGAACTGGGTGCGGAAATCCAGTCCGTCAAGGGTACAGACGGACATGAGTATATGTGGAACGGCGATCCGAAATTCTGGGCAAGCCATGCGCCGATCATGTTCCCCGTCTGCGGCGGATATAAAGAGGATGCCTATTACATGAAGGGCGTTCGCTACCCGATGACCAAGCATGGGTTTGCGAAACTGCTTCCGTGGACAGTGGTGGAAAGCACCGGGGACTGCGCCGTGATGGCTCTCACGGAGAAACAGGAGGGATTTCCCTTTGATTACGTTTTCTCTGTAAAATACAAGCTGAACGGAAAGAAGCTTGAAATCACCTACACGGTTGAAAACAAGGGTGATGTTGATTTCTACTATGGCATTGGCTCACATGAGGCCTATGCAACGCCAGGCGGACTTGAGGGCTGCAAGGTTGTCTTTGATGAAACTGAGGATCTGATGCGGTATCTCCTGGATGGTAACCTGATCCTGCCGGAGCCGGTTCAGATGGCCACCGGGGCCAAAGAGCTGGAGCTCAAAACCGAGTATTTTGCGGTAGATGCCCTCGTTTTCCCGACATTGAAGAGCCGCGGTGTAACTCTGGTCAATAAGAACGATGCACATACGGTTCGCGTCGAGTATCCGGATGTGGATGTGCTCATGCTGTGGACGAAGCCGGGTGCAGACTACATCTGTATTGAGCCCTGGTCCAATGCACCGGACATGACGACAACAGATATGCAGATTGAACATAAAAAGGGAATGATCCATCTGGCTCCGGGCGAGGAAAAAGTGGTTGTTCACACGATTCTGTTTGACTGAGCAAATGTCCCACGTAAAGAATCTATCGTAAATAGTGGTTTTGACTGTTTACTGTACACCAACGACAATTCTTCGGAACAGAAAGTCAGACACACGCAAAAAGAACCGTTACTCTGCACAGTGACGGTTCTTTTGTGGTCTTTTGACTGCGATATTAACAACCTAATTTGAGGAGCAGCTGTTGAGCATTGCTCTTCATTTATTATTATATGCATTTTTACCGTTTTGTCAAGCATCTAGTTGCTAGTATTTTATGGGTGCTGTAGGTGCTGTTTGGGAAGATTGTGGAATAATGACATTGCCCCAAAATGATGCTTGACACAAGACAGGAATGTAAGTAGAATAACTTACTGAAGAGCAACACAAAGGCTTGGCGGCTGTTCCTACGCTTACCGAAAGGAGGCGAAGGCGTTGCCGATCACATTGACCTTTCATGTCGGACCGTT
>JAFUZM010000335.1 GCA_017476605.1 Clostridia bacterium | reverse complement strand
ATCTTTTCTTCCCGGAAAATCAATTATTACCCCCATATAACAAACTCCTTGTGCATCGTGCTAGGGAATATTATTTACAGCACGTATTATCGCACAAGGAGCTTGTTTTTGTACAGTTTTGACCGGCCTTTAGAATGATACTATGCATATACGAAAAGCCAATCGACGGTTGTCGGTTGGCTTTAAGTACATGTGTAACCTCGCACACTGAAACGGTGCGAAGCGATCAGACTCCCGGGTTACAGGCGCGGACAAAGGCTTTAAAGATGGCCTGCGAAGCCTCATCGGTTTTGTATGCAAATTCCGGATGCCATTGAACGGCCCAGAGAAAGGTGGTTTCGGGATGCCAGATGGCTTCAATGAGGCCATCTGGCGCAATGGCCATGGGCCTGAGAGCATGAGCAAGGTCTCGAATCGCCTGATGGTGATAGCTGTTGACCGAAAGGGATGATCTGCCCAGCAGGTCGGCAAGAGGTGTATTCGGGCAGAGATTGACCTCATGGATCGGCTTGTCATAGGGCGGATGCTGATGGTGCTGCGTCTTAGAGGGGTGCTCAGTCGGGAGGTCCTGCCAGAGTGTTCCGCCCAGTGCGGCATTGATCAACTGAATGCCGCGACATATGCCCAGTATGGGCTTGTTCTTTTTCATGGCATATTCGAGGAGCAGAAGCTCCATGCGGTCCCGCTGCGGGGAGCATATGCCGCATTCTTTTCGCCTTGTTTCGCCATAAATCTCGGGCGAAACATCATGGCCGCCGGTAAACAGAAAGCCATTGCAGGTGCCCAGCAGCTGCAAAATCTCCGCAGGATGATCGGTGAGCGGGAGCATGATGGGGAGCCCACCTGAGGTTCGGATGCCATCCATGTATCCCGGCAGCATCCACAGACTTTCCCTTTCGTCATCCACAAGAGGAATCAGTCCAATCAACGGTTTCATTGTGTCACCTCCCGGAGAAGTTTGAACGAGTATAGCAGCTTACGGGTGGGATGTCAATCTTGGATGCAGAGAAATTTACAAAACCTTGCATATTGTGGCGTATTAATTTCACTCTTGAAGTATTATTTGCAAGTATTTAACGCAAATAATGCATTTTTGCGTTGACAAGACAATTGCGGGAGGCTATAATACCCATCGTGCAGTCGTTTACATGCACAATCCCTCATTTTTCCATGCTTCAAGGAGGAAACGATTATGAAGAAACTGATTGCGGTCATGATGGCGCTGACCATGCTTGTGTTTGCTGGCGCTGCTTTTGCGGAGGACTATGCAATTGCCACAGATACCGCTTTCCGCCCGTTTGAGTATACAGATGAAACCGGTACACTGGTGGGCATTGACGTGGATATTCTGGCAGCGGTTGCTGCAGATCAGGGCTTTACCTATACCATTGAACCTCTTGGATGGGATGCCTCCATCGCTGCCTGCCAGGCAGGACAGAAGGACGGCATGATCGCCGGCGCGTCCATCACCGATGCCCGCAAGGAGAGCGGCTGGATTTTCTCGGATGGCTATTACAATGCAACACAGTCAATGGCGGTTGCACAGGGCAGCGCCATTGCCGGATTTGGCGATCTTGCCGGAAAGTCCGTTGCGGTTAAGATCGGCACGATGAGCAAGGATTATGCCGAAAGCCTCAGCGAAACCTATGGCTTCAGCGTAGTGACCTTTGAGAGCAGCCCGGATGTCTATCAGGCGGTCATTGGCGGTCAGTGTGTGGCCTGCTTTGATGATACCCCGATCATGGCGGATTACATCAAGTCAAACGGTGTTCCGCTTCAGCTGGTCGACGGAACGGCCAACGAAGGTGCGGATTACGGCTTTGCAGTATTCTCTGCGGATAAACAGGATCTGATCGACAAGTTCAATGCCGGTCTTGCAAACATTAAGGCCAATGGCACCTATGATGAGATCCTCAAAAAGTACTTGGGCGAATAACTTTTGGTGATATGACAGAACCCTAAGGGAGGCACTCGAGAGGGAGCCTCCCTCATTTCGACTCACGGATGATTAGCTTGAAAGGGGCACGGGAATTTGGCACGAATCATTAGCACCTATCGGGAGCTGTTACTGCTGGCCATGGGGCGGACACTGCTGCTCGCTCTGTATGGATTGTTCTTTGCCTGCATTATCGGAATGCTTGTGGGCATCATGAGCGTACTCAAAAATCGGGTTTGCCGGGCGATTGCTGCGGTCTTTGTCAACCTGATCCGTGGTGTGCCGATGATTGTATTGGCGTATTTTGTGTTCTTTGGCATTCCGTATTTCTGGAATACCATTCTCAAAATCGGCGGACTGACGCTGACCGCCCTTCAGGCAGGCACCATCTGTCTTGCGCTCAACTGTGGTGCCTATATGGCGGAAATCATCCGCGCGGGCATTGAATCCGTTGATATCGGCCAGATGGAGGCGGCGCGCTCCCTTGGACTGCCCTATTGGCGGTCCATGCAGCGTGTGGTGCTGCCACAGGCGATCCGCACAATGATTCCCAGCATCATCAACCAGTTCATCATCACGCTCAAAGATACCTCCATTCTTTCCGTTATCGGATTCCCGGAACTGGTGAATACGGCGAAAAATGTGGTTGCTGCCACGTTCATGTCCTTCCAGACCTGGGCCATTGTCGGTCTCATGTATCTGGTTGTGATCCTGCTGCTGCAGCGGGCTGCCAAGGTTCTTGAAAGGAGGCTTAAGTATGGATCGTAATCATGTCAAAATCCATGTCAGTCACCTCAAAAAGAACTTCAATAAGCTGGAGGTGCTCAAGGACATCTCGCTTGATGTCTATGAGGGCGAGGTTGTGGTCATCATCGGGCCCTCCGGCAGCGGAAAATCCACGCTCCTTCGCTGCCTCAACAAGCTGGAGGAGAGTACTGCCGGGGAAATCCGGCTGGACGGCGTCGACATCACGGATAAAAAAGTGGACATCAACAAAGTGCGGGAGCATGTGGGCATGGTCTTCCAGCACTTTAACCTGTTCAACAATATGAATGTTCTGCGCAACCTGATGTTGGCGCCCGTCGATCTGAAAAAGGATACAAAAGAAGGCGCCAGACAGAATGCTCTCGAGATGCTTGCCCGTGTCGGCCTCAGTGACAAGGCAGAGGCATTTCCAAGACAGTTATCTGGTGGGCAGAAGCAGCGTGTGGCCATTGCACGGGCACTTTGTATGAAACCGGACATCATGCTGTTTGATGAGCCCACCTCTGCACTGGATCCCGAAATGGTCGGGGAAGTGCTTGAGGTCATGAAGGAGCTCGCAAGGGGTGGCATGACGATGGTCGTTGTCACGCATGAAATGGGCTTTGCCCGTGAGGTGGCGGACCGCGTTCTCTTTATGGATGACGGATGGATCGTTGAGGAAGGAACCGCAGAGCAGGTCTTCCAGAATCCGCAAAATCCCAGGACGCAGGATTTTCTCAATAAGGTTCTGTAATTTCAATGACTAAAGGCAGCCGTGGCATTGCCACGGCTGCCTTTAGTCCAGGGGACCATTGAGAGGCTCTGTACAGATGCTACACTCTGTGGCGGTTCTGAACGGGGATGCCTGTCAGATGGTTATCCGGCGGTTTTTTCAGACAGGAATGCTAAAAAGGCGTTCTCAATTTCATTGCGGATTTCTGTGTATCCCTGGCTCGGAGAGGCTTCATAGAGCTTCCGGTTTCCCAGATAAATGGTTGGGACATAATAGTAATCGTGTGCACTTGCCAGCTCGGGCTCCTTGTTTTCGTCGATCCATGTGAGGGGAATGGATGCATAACGAGGATCTGCCTTCTGTAGTTCCTGGACGGCCTTTTTCGCATTGCGGCAATAGGGGCAGCCCTCCATGTAGAAAATCGTGAGCGATTGATTCATTGCGCGTGTCCTCCTTTGTGTTGTCTCAAGAAAATGATTTCCCGGGAACGCAAGCCAAAACTCCGGTGCAAACCTGAGATTCGTCAGCCCCAGACGATTGCCTTCATGGCGTGCCTGAGACGAGATACGGGAGCGTTCCCTTTTTGGATATTGGCATGGAAATCTTATTCTCTCCATGCTATTATATTGGGGCGGACGGACATATGCAAGAGAAGCCGGGAAATAATTCGACAAGCCCTGGCATCTTCTTTTAGCCGTAACCATTAATTTCAGCAGGAGACAATCATGATACAGGATATTTACCCGGAACATCTTGAAAACAGCTACAGGGATATTTTGCCTGGCGAAAAGGACAGAGTGCTTACCTTTGATCATGGAAAAGTAGCGGTTCGCCATGAGGAGGAACAGCTGATTTTTCCGACATATGGGGAGTTGGCGGAGGTGCCCTGTGTATATGCATTTACGATTGCAGATCATCTGTATTTCCTCGCACTTGATGACGTGGATGCTCCGGGATATGCGCGGTATTCCCTTCAGGAATTAAGAGCGCTCAAGCTAAATGGGAATCAGGATATTTTTGCAGTCTATACAGGGTTTCACCTTTGGAAATGGGATCGGGACAACCGCTTCTGCGGAGCCTGTGGGCATGCACTGGAATACGTGCATGATGAACGGGCAAAATGCTGTCCGGTGTGCAAAAACCGCGTGTACCCCAGAATCAATCCGGCCGTTATTGTTGGGGTGATCAACGGTGAGAAGTTGCTGCTTACCAAGTACAAAACCGGATTCAGGCACAATGCGTTGGTTGCGGGATTTACGGAGATCGGCGAGACGGCAGAACAGACGGTTGAACGTGAGGTCATGGAGGAAGTGGGCCTGCACGTGAAGAACATCCGATACTATAAGTCGCAGCCCTGGGGAATCGCGGCAGACCTTCTCATGGGCTTTTACTGTGAGGTCGACGGGGATGATCATATTCTGAGAGATGATCATGAACTTGGATATGCAGAATGGGTGACGCGAGAGGACATCGTCCTCCAGCCCTCCGATTACAGCTTAACCAACGAGATGATGAAGCGCTTTAAGGAAGGAAAAATCAAGGCAGATTCATGACAACTTTTCGAAAAAGGATCGCGAGGAATGCATTCCTTCTGAGGCTCTGCTTTATGGGAAATCTGTTGCGCGGCGATGGAATGCGTTCAAAAAATAAATAAATTTTCAAGTGACCCCAAAATTTGCCAAAGAAATTTCGTATAATAAAATACAACCAAAGAAGTGCGCCGTTTGGCACACTGGTTGATCGCGCCTCCAATTAAGCGGAGCGAAATGTCATTTATGGGAGGTTTTTCATATGAAGCGTATTTTTGCATTGATAACAGCCGTTCTGTTCCTGATGTCAGCAGTCGGTGCATTTGCAGAGGGACCGGGTGGAAATCCACCAAGCGATATGCCCGGTGGAGGCCCCGGTGGAAATCCACCAAGTGATATGCCTGGAGGTCCGGGCGGGAATCCTCCGGGAGGCGGATTTGGTGGCGGCCCAGGCGGGAGCGCTGCGGACATTGAGTATTCGGCAGCCACTGAGGTTACCTCTGCAGCGGAGCTGCAGGAGGGTGTGTACATGGCAACGGCAGCAGATGAAAGTGCACTCATGGTCGATACCGAGGAGGCCGTTGAGATTTCCAATCCTACGGTCAGCAAAACCGGCGATTCGGATGGCGGGGATAACTGTAACTTCTATGGGCTTAATGCGGCCGTTTTGGTGAAGGGCGGATCGACCACCACCATTACCGGAGGAACCATTGAATCCTCCGCCTCCGGCGCAAACGGTGTCTTTTCCTATGGCGGCAACGGTGGCTCTAACGGTGTGGCAGGAGACGGAACAACGGTGATCATCTCCGATACGACCATTACCACCACGGGGAATGGATCCGGCGGCATCATGACAACAGGCGGTGGAATTACCTATGCCAGTAACCTGACTGTTACGACCTCCGGTGGGTCCTCAGCGCCGATTCGGACGGACCGCGGCGGCGGAACAGTCTATGTGGACGGTGGCACGTATACCTCGAATGGACTGGGATCGCCGGCGATTTATTCAACAGCGGACATCAGCGTCAAAAATGCAACACTGGTTTCCAATCTTTCCGAGGGCGTATGTATTGAGGGGCAGAATTCCATCACCATCGAAAACTGCAGCCTTACAGCAAATAATACCCGGTGCAATGGGAACGCCACGTTCCTTGACAGCATCATGATTTATCAGTCCATGTCGGGCGACGCAAACAGCGGAACGTCCTCATTTACGATGACTGGCGGATCACTTACCAGTCTGAGTGGCCATATGTTCCATGTGACCAACACCAATGCAGTGATTACACTCTCCGGCGTTGAGCTAAACAACCAGGGCAGCGACATCCTTCTTTCCGTCTGCGATGACGGCTGGAACGGAGCCTCCAATATTGCAGCCCTTAACGCAGATGGCCAGGTGCTTGAGGGAACGATTCTGGTCGGCAGCAATGCCACGTT
This sequence comes from Clostridia bacterium, assembly GCA_017476605.1. Classification (GTDB taxonomy): domain Bacteria; phylum Bacillota; class Clostridia; order Christensenellales; family Aristaeellaceae; genus Ventricola. The sequence continues at coordinate 328 of JAFUZM010000335.1, read as the reverse complement.
CACGCTTACCCTGACCAATGGTTCGACCTTTGAGGGCACGTTCAGCGGTGAGATTGAAAACAGCAAGGGCACGGTGGTGTCAAGTGAAATCGGCACAGTTTCCATCTCTCTTGATGACAGCAGCACCTGGACGCTTACCGGGGATACCTATGTGTCAAGCTTTACGGGCAATGCAGGGAACGTGATTGTATCATTCTAAAGGCCCACTGAAAAACCCCAATATCGAAAAAGCAAAATGCTTCCTTAATACGGGCATGTTCCCGTGGCAAGGGAGCATTTTTATTATGCAGTGAGAACTTCCCAATTCGAATGCGCGCATCACCTATTT
>JAFUZM010000334.1 GCA_017476605.1 Clostridia bacterium | reverse complement strand
TAATTTGCGATAGTATCTGTATTGTTCGTTTTCGAAACGTTTCTACTTCTTTCATCCGATCTAGTGGTATAGGCTTAAACCCTCAATCTCCTACGGAATAAAGACTAAAGCGTGTACGGATACTTTACGTTCGATTTTAGGTTTAATTGCTGCCTATACGCCCTATGATGAAATTGAAATTAGTAAGATATGGAATGATGGAAACAATTTGCTTAAGAAGCGACCTGAGTCTTTAACCGTCGCCTTAACGAATGCTTCTGGAACCCCTATCAAACTTCGCAAATATGATGAGGCTGTGGGTGAATGGACCGATTCAGGAGAAGATGCGAAGCTTACATTAACTGCTGCCAATGCGGACAGTTCTGATCCAAATAAATGGGTTGGTTCAATAGGACCATTAGTGATTGCAGATTATTCAGATGAGTCTCGATATATGCTCCGAGAAAATATCGGGGGGGGTGATCCTTTAATTACAGAGGATTACTATCGAGATGGAGATCCGGTTATTAGCATTGCAGACAATGCTGGATTGAGCGGAAATCCTTCGATAAGTGCATCGTTGTTTTCTTCAAGCTTCACGAATGTACTCAATATGCCTATGGTGATCAATCTCAATTGGGATGATCAGGACAATGCGGATGATTTAAGGCCTGAAAAGATAGATGTCAGGCTTATAGGCAGTGATGGGCAAGTCCTCAAGAAGGCGAATGGAGAGGAAGCTGAGTTTACCTTGAATGCACAGAATGGCTGGAAGGTTTCTGCGCTTATGGCTCCATTTGATGTGAATTCAATGAAGATTATTTCGGACACTGTCGAAGGGTATACGAGATTAAATCTGAAGCATAATATTGACAACGGCAATATTAAATTTGATGTGACATACCAGCATGTATCAGACAAGGATTCGCCAGAAACTACTGTATCACCTCAAACATCAGCTGAACCTGGGGATCAATTGGCAAATATTCCGGAAACCGGAGACAAATCACATGTGTTTGTATGGATGACATTGGCTTTTCTTAGCATAATGGGACTTGTTATTATCCTGGTTGTAAGTCATCAAAAACACAGGAGATGAAGGTACATTTTATTGATGGTATATGATATTGACGAATCAGCCTTTTTGAGTAGATTGTGATCTCAGGTGCGAAACTTAAAAAAATTTTCAATTTCGGAAGTGACGTTATGAAGTATATTGAGAGACCAGAATATATGCAGCGTTTGCTTGACCTAATGGGAACACCGGATATCAAGATTATCACTGGGGTGCGTCGCAGCGGCAAATCAGAACTGATGAAGGCATATATTCGTAAGATCACAGAAACTCAACACGATGCCAATATCATCTTCGTTGATTTTTTCGATCTGAAATATGAGAATCTCAAGGAGTATCATGCTCTTTATGATCATATTGAGAGCAAATATGATCCGAAAAAAACAAACTACGTCTTTATAGACGAGGTTCAGCTGTGTGAGAAGTTTGAACTGGCAATCAACAGCCTGCATACATCACGAAAATATGATCTCTATATCACAGGCTCTAATGCCTTTTTGCTGAGCTCTGATCTGACAACACTGTTTACGGGTAGATTTATTGAGATACATGTGTTTCCGTTCAGCTTTGCCGAGTTTTGTCGGTATTATGAGGAAGAGAACGATATTCAAAAGCTCTTTGAGGAATATGTAATAAAAGGCGGGCTGGCAGGCTCTTATGAATACCGAACAGACCGAGATCGGACAAACTATATTCGTGATGTGTACAATACGATCATCAACCGTGATCTTGTAACAAAATACAATTTGCCAGATACCACGACATTGGAGCACTTGGCAGAGTTCATGATGGACAATGTGTCCAACTTGACATCACCAAACAGCATCAGTGATACACTGACGGCAAATGTAGTTGTGACCAATCATAAAACGGTAGGCAATTATATTAAATATCTCTGCGATGCATATATTTTCTACGGCGTTCGCAGATATGACATCCGAGGAAAGAAATACCTTAAGACCTCTGTAAAGTATTATCTAAGCGACACGGGGATCCGCTTTGCACGCCTTGGCAGACGAAATCTTGATTATGGACGGATGTATGAGAATATTGTCTGCATTGAACTGATGCGGCGCGGATATGAAGTCTATGTTGGAAAGCTATATCAGAAAGAAGTCGACTTTGTTGCTGTCCGGGGTGACGAGAAGATATATATTCAGGTGAGTGACGATATTTCACGGCAGGAGACCTTTGAACGTGAGTATGATCCTCTTTTAAAGATTAAAGATGCTTACCCAAAGCTGATCTTGGCTAATACAAGACATGAGACCTATGACTATGAAGGAATCAAAATCCAAAATATCCCGGATTGGCTGCTACAACATGAATAAGATCATGAAGAACAATAGTAAGAGAATGTTCCAGAATAGGTTAACAAACTTAACTCGGAATATTGGACGCACTATCTGGAAGGTGCGTCCTAAATCTTAATTGATGCGAAACGTGGTAAATAGCCATTGTACTGTGCGAATACGGTAATCTCATTTTCTTCAGAAGGAGAGACGCAGAATGATTGATTTTGAGAAAATAGGAAAGCGAATTCTGGAAGAACGTAAATATCTGCGCCATATTTCCCAGGAAAAGATGGCAGAGGACCTGGGAATGTATCAGGCTGACATCAGCAATATGGAAAAAGCCAAAAGTGGGAGCGGAATCACAGATCTTGCTAAGCTTGACATGATTGCTGAGTATTTCAATATGCCTCTTGAAACGTTATTGTTTGGCAGGCGTCAGGATCAGATGAAAGCATACAGTGAAGACAAGATGCCACTGAAGGAGTTTGCCAAGAAACGCACAAGAAAGCATGAGACAATTCTGCGGAATGTAATGGGAATCTCAAAAGAACGTGCAAATGAGGAAGCACTTGAAAAAGTCCTTTCTTTTGAATGCGGTCCATATATGATCTATGTGGCGCGGGAATATCAGATTCAGTTTACTGGTCGGGCACCACGTGAACAGAATCCTATGGATGCCATTGTGAAGCTCCATCTGTATGTCGTTTATCAGGATGAGGTGATTGGATGCATGACGTCATATGTGACAACCGTTATGCAACATGTCTTTCAACCTGTTTTTCAACAACTGAAAATGTTTATTTGGCCAGACATCTTTGACATTGATGACACATTGGCGATCTTAAACCCGTACTGGCTGCTCTATCAGTATTCGATCAATGATGAAGAGGAGGAAGAGTATCTCCCAAAGTTGCTTAAGCGCATGGACAAGTTGCGAGAGGCAGGGGAGGACCGGAGCATATTCTATGTCGAAAATGCTTACGTCCGGGAAGACTGTCGGAAGAATGGCATTTTGAGAATGATGATCAATGCGCTTAAAGAACTGGATGGCGGAGCAATCATCTGGCTGAGTCTTGAGCCAACATCCGGTGCAGAACTAAATAGTGAGTATGGCTATCATGCAATATACGAAGCATCCGAACTGGGTCAGATCAATCTCAATGCAAGTATTGCGGAACACCTGGGATTTACAATTGATCCAAAGAGTGTAGATCGGCAGGCGGAGAGAATTGAAGAAGATGGCACGCTGGTAGTGAATACAGTGCCTGTTCGGAGAACGGCATACTATCTGCCTAAGAAAATCCGGAAGATTCTTGAGGGAGATGGCGGTCTTCTGGAATATGCCAGAGCCCGCCAGAAAACACTGGAGGAAGAAGAAGAGGAACCTGCTGTCGTTGATGTTTATCAGGGAGCCTGGGAAAAGTATGGGTTCATTATGTCGATCAAAATGGTTTACAGCAATGAAACAGTCTATGCATTCGCAAGAGGCAAGGACTGGCTGTCCCGCTGGTTAGGTGTGTCGAGAGAGAACCCGGCGCCTACAGGTGCATTTGTTGAAACCATAGAGAAATACGACAGCCTCGAGGAGGCTGAGAACTCCAAGTACTACCCTGGACTGAGAATGGCAGAACAATTGCTTGGGGCCATCTATTTCGGAACAGTAAAACCTGAGGATGTCCAGCTGGGGGATTTTCATCCGTGATGGGCATTTTATAAGATTTGGGCTATAAAATTTCAGCTTGATTCCGGTTATACTTAGACCATCAAAAGGTCATTGCATCAGGAGGGAATCAGGATGAAAAGGTATTTTATTGAATCGGCAAAGTGTGGGGTTACGAAAGGCGGATTTGGCTGTGGACCCATTCCGGGAAATGTCATTGCTACCGTTCAGTTTAACGATGGCGAAACAACTCAGTGGCTTACGCTTGCGGAAGTCCAGGGAATGCCCAACTTCGTTCTGGCGGATAAAGATATCCACGAAGCTATGTTAAAAGAGGATTTTGATGACGACGAATATGTCGACTATATGCAGGATCATTTTATCGGCGAGTTTGAAGGAATTGAGTTCGGTGAGGACTATGCCACAACATTTGAATGCATTGCAAGCGATCCTGAGAACCCGGCAGCCCCGCTTATTCGATATCTGATCACCCTGACAAGATGTGGAATGGATGAAGTCGAAGAGCTTATTCAACTGGCTTCCGGAAAGTACGCAGATGAAATAGATATTCCACAGAGCGATGTTGAGCAGGAATTTCTTGAGGAATATGAGGAAGACGGAGATTCCGTGGAGGATTGTGATAAAGAAAGCCTTTATAGGATGAGGCTTTCACTCGAGACGGACATTGCCACAGATTCAATTTTCCATGAGATGGATAGTGAAGCCTTTGATGCTGAAAAGACGAAACTGGAGGCTATCAAGGAAAGATGTGAGGATGAAGAAGACTTTGAAACATGGAAAAACGGCTATCTCACATCTGAGTATGAGAAGGTAAAAGGAGAAAAATTCCTGGTTTGTCGCTATCTCTTTGCGGGGATTGGGCAGTATGAAGCAATACTTCCTGCAGAACAGAAAGAATCTTTTATTTGCTGGATAGACAGAAATGGCTCTGCCTTTTATGGTGGGGAGAGAGAAGCGACAGAAGCTGAAATCAAGAAGTATCTGGCCCTTCACGCAGATACAGGTCTAAGTGAGTGAAACGATACCCGGATAACCGAGAGGCAAACATAACATGAGATGCGGAAACGCATCTTTTTTTGTTTTCTTTGAACGAAATTGCTGACCTTGGGGAGATCTTAAGCTTGTGAGATTCGCTGTTAACCCTTTGGAAAATGAGTGATCATTCCTTAACAATGGTGGTAAACCTGACGATTCAACCCAAAGATGAAACAAAAAGTTATGAGAGTACATACATAAATTGGGGAAATGAGTGATAAATGAAAAAAAGGTTGACTTACAAATCAATAACTGGTATTATGAACTTGCTTATTTCCTAAGCTTGTGTGGTACAAGAGAATAGATGCAAATATACCGTACCTTTGAATATCGGAGGGAGCTGGTTCCTATGCTTTATGAGAGTTGTCTTTCTTCAATTGGAAGTTAGATGACGGTGTTCGGAAAACGAAAAATTGAAGAAAGATAGAGCGTTTGGCTTGCGAAAAAGTCAAACAGAGAAATATCATTGGCTCAGCATGCCACTTTGGGATGCAAAGGCCTGATAAATGCCTGATTTTTGTTTTCCATTGGAAAAAGAATTTCTGAACATACAGATATGCAGGAGGCATACCTGTTCTGAAAGCTGATACAGACAGGAGGAGGCGAGGAAAATGAGCCCGCCGTATCGCCCGACTTATAAAATGGTGGTGCAGGATGCATCTGGAAATGAAACTCCGGTAGGTTATTTTGAGCGCCTGGATGAAGCAAGCGCTTTTGCCAGAACATCTGAGCTCGTCGAAGATAAAAACGTTTTACTTTATAAATACGTTAAGGCAGAGGATACCTATAAGCCTTATGATAAATGGAGTTATTAACCGGAAGCAGTAGAGAAATCTACTGCTTTTTTGCGTTTTTTGACGGCTCCATGCAGGAAGAAGGGAAAAGGTCTGTGAGGAAGCCAGGATGGGATTTTCGGGCTAAAGGGAGAGAAATTTTGAGGACTCACAAACGAAAGAGAAGCGTCCCTATGGACGCTTCTCTGTTATTCGGAAAGCTGCATGATTCCATCCAGAAGATAGTGGTAGGATGGATAGGAATAATCGTTATACTCAAGATAACCATTGGAAAGAGTACAGGTGTCAGAAGAATTCTCTGGACTGTGGCCGGTGTAATTTCCCTTAAGAACGGTAAGGCGGCCTTTGTTCATGAGTTCGATGTTCTGGTTGAGTATATCCTCTGTACGATCTGCGATGATAGAACGATTGAGCTCCATCAGTTCAACCCAGTTCTGATCAATGCCGGCGCTGATGTCATTGCCTTTGACCTTGCCGGGCACGGACTTCTCGATGCTTTTCTTGTCAAAAACAGCACGGACGACACCAAGCACATAAGGTGTGTAATCCATTCGGATGCTGAGTAGTGTTGTCGTGGGCGCGGAGTCGATCATGCTGACATGAAGACCGACATGATAGGCGGAATGTTCTCCGGCAGCAGCTTCCTCGCAGGCAATAGCCGGTCCGAGTGTTCCGGAATGCTGTGCGATGATCCGGCATCCTTCTTCAATGAGCGCCGCAGCGCTTGCCTTTTCGCGACTGAAACTGCTGTAGGCTTTGGTAAAGCGGAGGCGCATTTCAGCATCCGGTAAAAGGGAACGGACACCGAGAAGGAAGGAAGAGGCGGCAGAGAGCACCTCGGGATCCGGATAGGATCCGACGAATCCGATCAACGGGGCAGATCCCGTGGAGGGAAGAGAGGAGAGCTTTAGAGCGGCAGCGATACCACCCAGGTAATAGCCCTGATCCAATTGTGCGTTGAAGGTGTGAAAATTGGAGGGGGCGTTTAGATCATTGCTGCCATTAAAGGACTGCTGGCAGATGGTAACCTCGGGGTAATGGACGGCTACCTCTGCGATCTGGGTGCTGTGGGAGTTGGTGAAAATGAGGGTGCATCCCTTATTGATCATCTCCTCAAGAGGGTCAACAGCTTCTGCCGGGAGGACGTTGTTCTGGGAGAGAATGATAACGTCCTCGGGATATTGGCGTGCCACTTCCTCCATGGCGAGGATCAGATTGGTCGTTGCCGGCGTACTTTCATCATTTTCGAACAGGAAGCCAATGACAAGTGCGGATGTATCTTCCTGGGGACGCCACGGCTGATAATACACGGCAAAGAGAATAAGAAGGCAAAGAGCGGTTATCGCAACCGTGATATTGGTTCGTTTCATGATTTCTCTCCCTTCTCATTTGCTGGCTTTGCGGTATCCGCAGCAGGAGCGGGCTTTGCATTTTCATCGGCGGGTTCCTGCTTCTTTGAATAAAGGGCATTCAGGTCGATTTCACCGATTTCAATGAGCTTCAGCAGCACATCGACAAACTGGGGATCGAACTGTGTGCCGCGTCCCTTTTTCATCTCGTTGAGGACATAGTCAAAGTCCATCTGTTTGCGGTAGACGCGGTTTGCGGTCATGGCGTCAAAAGCATCGGCAACGCCGATGAGACGGCCATAAAGCGGGATTTCCTCACCTTTGAGTCCTTCCGGATAGCCGCGTCCGTCATAGCGTTCATGGTGGTAAAGCGCACCCTCAACAATGTGATCAATGAGGGTAAAGCCACTCAGAATCTTTGCACCGCGGGTGACGTGCGTCTTCATCTGTGCGTATTCATCATCATCCAGACGGCCAGGCTTGTTGAGGATGGCATCCGGAATGCCGATCTTGCCGATATCGTGCATGCGGGCAGCACGTTCAATATTCTTGCATTCCTCATCGCTGTACCCGAGATAGCGGGCCATTTTTTCGGAGTAGACGGCAACACGATAGGAGTGTTCGCTGGTTCTGACATCCTTGGCATCAACCGCGTTGGCAATGGCCAGAATGGTTTCGTTGCCCATCTGAATCTGTTTCTGGCTGAGCTCGATTTCCCGGCGCTGCAGTTCCCGCTCTTTCGCGGATGCAGCATAGACAAGAACAGCAGTGATGGAGATGACGGCAAGCAGGGCAACAACGACGACATAGAGGATGAAATAGGGCTGATCGTACAGCTCGGTTTGCTTGATCAGAGTATAGATGCGTTCCTCAAGAATGTTCTGTTTATCGGTGTCAAATACCGCTAAATGGAGAGAATAGGTGCCCGTAGGAAGATTGGTGTAGACGATGGACTTGAGGTCGCTGAGGGGCAAAATGGACCAGTCGGCATCAAAGTTTTCAAGGTAATACCCGACATAAGGATCCTGAATGGTGTAATTGACAATTTCAGGATAAAGCTCAATACGGCCCACGTTCCGGCCAATGGAAATGGTGGTTCCACGGAGCGACTGGGACGCCTCACCGTCAAAACGGGTTTCCGGAATGGACATGCGGTAGGAGTGAATGCTGCTGGCGTATTTTTCTGTGTTGATGACAAAGACACCGGTATCACAGGGGAGATAGAGGTTTCCCTCTGCATCATGATAGCTCCAGGAGTTCGCGGTCAGGGCGCTGTTGAGGCCCCGCTTGTTATCAAGCAGATCATAGACCAGAGGATTGCCGGAGAGCAATTCATCCCGGTCAACGATATAAAGGCCGCCGCTGCTCATGACGAACAGCTTGTGTTCATCCCGGGCATACATGTCATAGTTGTTGAAATAGGGGAAGTTCGAGAGAAAGCGGATGGCCCAGGTTTCGTCCATATAGCATAGGCCATTGCTTGTGACGATGAAGAAACCGTCTGAGGCAGGATCCGGATACAGTCTCAGGATAACCTCAGAGCTGAGTCCGTCCGCTTTCTTGAGCATGTGAGTGACCTCGCCATCCTTTATGACAGCGATGCCATCTCCGTCTGTACCGGCCAGAATCGTCCCATCCCGGGTTTCAACGGCGGTCAGGATCATGGAGTTGATGAGACCATCTGCATAGCCGATGGTTTTGAGAATTTCGTGATTCTGGATGAAGCTGATGCCGGTATCGCCGGCAGCCAGGATGACACCGGTACTGAGTTCGGTTACCATACGGGCACGGTTTCCAAAGCTTCCGTTGTCATTGTTGTACAGATGCTGTGTCCCGTTCGGCTCAACCTCAATGAGGCCACCGCCGTAGGTGCAGATCCAGAGGCAGTCTCTGGAATCCCGGAGGAGACAACGGATACGGACGCCCTTGAGGGCTTCGGTCAGGTCGTTGCGGATCTGCCTTTTAAGCTCGCCATCGACGACATCAAGACCGCGGTCCGTGCCGATGTAAAATTGATTCTGCCAGAATTCCACGGCGTTTACGACGCGGGTTTCCATGCCGATGGCGCTGTAGATATCGTGGAAGGAGGAAGCGGCAAGACGCAGAAGACCCAGACGGGAGCTGGTCAGCCACAGGTTGCTCTGGTAGTCAAAGAGAATGTTGTCGATGGAGTTGTTGAAGCTGTTGGTATTGACGGTATGAAAGGTCAGGGCCTCATCAAAGTAGCCGATACCGCTGTCTGAGGCGACAAAAAGCTCACCGGTGGGGAGGAAAGACAGATCATTGATGTGGGAAAGTCCCTCGCACCGATACTCCTTTTTGAGATCGAAGTGGCCACCCGAGATGTCGTAGATCAGAACCCGATCGGTGGAGGTGCCGGCCCAGAGAAGGCCGTCTGCATCAAAGCAAGAGCAGTTGTATTCCTCGTTGCCACCTGGAATCTGGAGAGAACTCAGAATCTGGCCGTTTCCAAGAAGGAACATGCGGCCGTCCTGTGTGACCACGGAGACATGTCCATTTGAATCCGCAGAGCTGTTGTCTGCATAATTGATTTCCCAAAGGGTGTTTGTCTTTTTGAGACCGCCGTTCAGCGTCAGAACCTGCATGCTTGACGTCGTTCCGATGTAGTAATAGCCATCTGAACTTTCAATGATGGAACGAACGGAGTTGGAGGGAAGACCGGTGGACTGATCAATGACGTTGACCACCTTGTCGTGGATTGCGATGGACAGGCCGTTGTCGTTGGTGCCGATCCACAGCCGTCCGGTGTCATCTACGTAGAGGCAGTTGACGTTCCGGACAGAATCGTAATCATCAATCCAGGTGAACTCAGTGCCATTGTACCGGTAGAGTCCGGCATAGGTTCCGATCCAGAGGATGCCGTCATTGTCCTGGACGATGTCGTTTGCCTCTCCGCAGGGAAGCCCGTTGGTACTGCTGTATATGGTCTGAACATAACTGCTGTAATCGGTGGTATCCGCTTTGCTCTCGGCAGGCACGAAGCCAATGAGGAGCCCGGTTAGGAGGAAAAGAGTAAGGGAGAGAACAATCGGATTTTCCGGCAGGAGCTCTTCTGCCGGTTGGTTCTTTTTGTTGTAAAAACGGATAAAAAGAATGGTCTGATGCAGAAGGATCAGGGTCAGTGCCTTATCGACAAAATCAATATAGAACTGGCCAAGGAGGGCACAGAAAAAGTAAGGAAGATGAAGCTCAGAGAAAAAGCTGATGACGGCATTTCCCCAAATGTTGCCGGTGGAGCCGCCTGAGATAAGGAAATTGATCGGAACGGCAACCACAACGGAAGCAAGCGTAATAAGGAGTGCAATGGTAAGCGTTTCCTGCAGTGTTTCCAGCATCTTTTTTCGACTGCAGATACCGACGATGCAGCCAATGGCAACGCTCACCGGGGCAAAGAGCCAGCTTTGGTGATTGGACATGCCAACGATCAGGTTTGACGTGAGCCCGATGATGCTTCCGCAGAGAGGACCGCCAAGGTATGCACTCAGGACGGTTCCGTACGAGTCAAGCCAGAGAAAAAGCTGAAAATGGCTCGCAAGTTTTTGCCCGTAGATATTGAGCAGAATGCAGAAAATCGTAAACAGAACGACTCTCCATGGTTTCCACTTCGCCATAATTTGCCTCCTTTCGTGATTATAAGCCGAGCTCCGCGGCGATTTTGCCATAATCATCAAACCAGACCGGATACTCATCCAATATCTCGTCAATGACGCCGTTGACAAAGGCAATCAGCATCGTTTCACCTTTCTTTGCAGCGATGCGGTCACCGTCAAAATGTTCATTGAGAACAAAGGACACATCCGGCAGGACCATCAGTTCACAGCCCGGATTGTTTTCAATATATGCGTAGGCGTTTTCAAAGTCGACACATACGGCATCTACCGTCTTATTGATGAGCGCAGTGTAGACATCGGATACAGAGGGAAGACGGAGAAATTCGTGATAGGTGTGGACATTCTCAGCCAGCAGAGATTCCTGCAGGGAGCCGCTCTGAGCGCAGATCTTTTTATCCGAGAGGTCGCCAATCCCCGTAATCCGTTCTGCATCCTCGGACCGGATGAGAAGACCGCTTCCGGTGCTTTTCGTTGTGTAGTGATAGCCTTTTGAAAGCTCTACCTGTGATGCCCGGCCGGGGGTATAGGCCAGACCGGAAATAGCCAGGTCGCATTCACCATCTGCGACAGAGGGGAGGACCTCAGTGAATTCCATGGGAACGAGAACGAGGTCGACCTGCATCCGCTCTGCAATGAGCTTCGCCAGGTCAATGTCTGCGCCGATGATGCTTTCCTGTCCGCTTTTGGATGGATCCAGAAATTCCTGAGGCGGAAAATAGGGCTCGGTAGCAACGCGCAGCTGACCGGCTTTTTTAATCTTTAAAAGCCGGCCGGAGGCATTGTCCGGAATGCCGGAGGAAACATCCATGGATTTGTCGACAAAGTTCCAGTCATTTTCCTCATAAAGTTCCTCTGCAATGCTAAGGGAAGAGAGAAGAACCAGCATGAGAAAAACAAGGAAGAGTGACATCTTCATTCTTTGTATCATATAAAAGCCTCTCATTACTAGAAAGTGGGGATATCAAAATGATGTTCTATTATACCAGTCTGTGAAAGGAAATGCAAAACAAATCAATGAATTTTGGAAATCTTCCGGCTGCAAACAGAGAGGATTACATCTGTTAGATATTCATAACCACACTGGATGTATGGAAAGGGCGTTGCCTAGGCTTCTTTGTCTCAAAGCGGCCTAAGTTGGTGCAAACAGGGAGCTCAGAAACTCGAATGCCTTTTCCGTTTTGTCCCTGCTCTCAGCATTGATCATGTACCGGCCATGGATCGTGTCAATTGCGATGCAGGGGAGATCAGAAGTGGCTGAGACAGTGGAAGTGCCGTCGTCATCTTCCCAGGTGCCATACAGGAGGTTGTCCTTTGTGTCCTCCGTGAAGGCCCCAAAATCAGGTTCCTCGATCCAGGTAACAGAGAGAATGTTTCGATAGGGAATCTCAAGATCCGGATGCTCGGCTGTGGTAATGCGGAGGAGATCACGCTCAAACTGGAGGGTAGTTGTTTGTGGCCTCAGGAAACTCTGGCCGGCTATGAGCAGGAGCAGAGCCAAAGTGATGAGAAGATTTCGCCTGAGCGTGGAAGCGCGGGCAGGTTTTTCCTGATTCTTAAGTGGATAGCTTTGCATGTGTCATCCTCCGGACTGTGAAGCTTGATAGATGGGAAGCATTGTAGTGGATGGCGCCCTGGCTGTCAATGAGCAAAAAAGAGAGCTGCAGAATTGCAGCTCTCTTTGACTTAGAACAGGAACCCGGGAATCAGGATCGGCATATAGACGATGATGAAGAAGACGACGATGAGGCCGATCAGATAGGGAACAACTGCCTTTGAAATCTTTTCAATCGGCAGGTTCGTGATGCCCGAGGCAACAAACAGGTTAATGGCCACCGGCGGGGTGATCATACCGATGGCAATACCGACCACAAACAATACACCAAAGTGCAGGGTGGAGACGCCAAGGGCACGGATCAGAGGCAGGAAGACCGGGGTAAGCAGGATGATGGCAGAGGAGGTCTCCATAAAGACACCCGCAACCAGGATGATCAGGGAGATCAGGAAGAGGATGACGTATTTGTTGGAGGAGACACTGAGTACTGCCGTCGAGATGGCCTCCGGAATTTTCCACTTGGCCAGACACCAGCCAAAGGGACCGGAGCACGCAATGATGATCATGATGACGGCACTGGTTCTGGCACTGCCCTTCATGATTTCAAACAGGCTGCGAGGGGTAAGATCCCGGTAAATAAAGGCGGAGACCAGAATGGCGTAGACCACGGCGATTGCCGCTGCCTCGGAGGGGGTAAAGAAGCCGCCGAAAATGCCGCCCAGAATGATGATGGGCATGAGAATGCCCGGAATGGCTTTCACCATGGAGGTGAGCACATTGCGGATGGAGAAGGAGGTGCCCTTCGGATAATGCTGACGATAGGCCTGCGTGAGCGCAATGGCAATCAGGACGCCGCCCATCAGGAAGCCGGGAATAAAGCCGGCACGGAACAGATCGTTGACGCTTTCCTCTGCAATAACGGCATATAAGACCATGGGAACAGAGGGCGGAATGACGACACCGATGGTTCCGGCAGCTGCAATGAGAGCAGCGGAGGCATCCTCTTTGTAACCGCGCTTTTTGAGCTCAGGGACAAGGGTTCCGCCAACGGCGGCCGTTGTGGCAGCGCCGCTGCCGGAAATCGCGGCAAAGAACATTCCTGCAAGAACCGAAACAACCGAAAGGCCACCGCGGATCATTCCGAGAAGGGATTCACAGAATTCAACCAGCAGCTTTGAAATCTTTCCTTTTGAAAGGAGATCGCCGGCAAGGATGAAAAAGGGAACCGCGATAAGAGAGAACGAGTTGCAGCTCTCAAACATGCGCTGGATGACCATCATGAGCTGCTTGGTGCCAAGACCGGCGACAATGGTCACCGATGCGGCAGAGGCGATGGAGAAGGCGATCGGAACACCGATCAGAAGGAGGAGGATAAATACACCG
>JAFUZM010000050.1 GCA_017476605.1 Clostridia bacterium | reverse complement strand
ATGTAATGAACTTGAGAGGAATGTTAAAAGATAACAATGCCTGACAGGTTCGATGGAGCGCCGTATGCGATGAAAGTCGCACGTACGGTGTGGGCCCAGGGAAAAGGGGGCGATAACTTCAAGCCCTTACCTATGGGTAGGTAATAGGGCTGACTGTGAAAGGCGTCAGAAAACACTAGATAATCGCGAGAGACATACTGGGAGAAGTAAGTCTGTGAGTATTGGATAGCGGCGATACACACTCGAGCCTTAAAACTGGTCTTCTGTTCTTCTGCCATTTTTGCCTCCGTGAATGACAAGAGGAGCGAGAAACCCCGCTCCTCAAGGATTTTTAGCAGTTATTCTCTGCAATGGAGACGGGTTTAAGGTCTCCGTCCCGACCAATGGGAACGGGTTTAAGGTCTCCGTCCCGACCAATGGAAACGGGTTTAAGGTCTCCGTCCCGACCAATGGAAACAGGTTTAAAGTCTCCGTTCCGATTTTAGGCTCTTTCGTAAGCGGCCAGACCTCTTCTGGTCACCCATATTATACGTGGAAATAGGTAAAATAGCAAGATGGCAGAACGGAAATTTTGGATGCCGGCCTCTTGTGAAAGGACGCAACAAACGCTAGTGGGGATGGGATTTACGATCTGGATAATGTTTACCCTGCGTCACCAGGATAGCAGCAACATTTGCGGTCTGGTTAACTTATACCCCGCTTCACCAGGAAGCGGCAACATTTACGAGCCTTTCAACTCAAGAGCAGTATATGCTATCTGGACTCAAAAAGTAAGTGGGAAAATCGGGAAATTTGTGAATTTTGTGTAAAGATGAAGGAGAACGACTGCCATATAGATCAAGGGTTCCCTGCCGGCATCCTGGCTGTCCAGAGCTGGTGGAGCCGGGCATGAAGTACTGTGAGAAACATAAGCCCTTGCATCTGGAGGAAGTGCGGTCGGCGTCAAGCCGTGGCTATGGAAGAGCATGGCAGAAAGCCAGCCGCCAGTTCCTCGCTGCCCATCCCTTGTGCGTGAAGTGCCAGGAGCAGGGCAGGTACCGGAAAGCAACGGTGGTGGATCACATCGTTCCTCACCGAGGGGATGAGAAGCTGTTCTGGGACAGGGATAACTGGCAGCCGCTATGCAAATGATGCCACGACCAGAAGACCTGGACAGAAGACAAGAACCCGGAGTACCGGTACTGAGAATATGACCATGACGGATAAATCAAGACACATCTGGGAGGGCTGGACGGCCGGTGATTTTATCGAGGCCCTTCAGCCACAGCTGGATATGATCATGGCGGGTCAGAGCTGGCGCAAGCCGCTGAAGACCAGGACAGAGCTTGAAGCCTGGTGTCGTGACAGCCAGCCTTACTACAAAGAGTCGATCCCCGAGGTGGTTCAGTTCTTTGCTCACCGATACGAGATCAGAGAGTGAGGAGACGATGGAAAAGAAAACAGAGGCGAGGGTAAGCCTGGGCTTTGCGGAGGCGTTAACGATTCTCTTAGTTGCGCTGAAGCTCTGCGGAGTGATCGCCTGGTCCTGGTTGTGGGTCTTGAGCCCGCTGTGGATCAGTGCGGGAATCGTTGTGACAATCGGCCTGGTCGTGTTCCTGCTGTCGAAGAGATGGTGAAGGGCCTGACCAGATCATAGCAAACACGCACGAAGAAAACAGACTTTTTCCGGCGAAAGTGCCGGGCCGGGGGCGGGGTCATATCTCTACGGAGCGACCCACAGAAGACCGGCGGCCCCTCAAACACGGAAAAACGCGAATTTTGGGGCCCGGGGGTCTATAGAGTCATATGGTATATTCAGCGCAGAACGGATATATCAATTCGGCGCGAAATGAAACATCAAAGCAGAGACGGATGCGGAACTTACTCGCATCCATAGCGATATCCCGTCAGCGGAGACAGAAGCGCCTCCACTGGACACACCAGCTCCCGCGGTTATGGAGGAAACGGAATGATTTATATCCTCACAGCTATGCAGCGCGAAGCGGATGCGTTGGGGATGCCCTGCAGGGTGATTGGAATCGAAGCAAAGGATCTGCCGGAAACCACGGATGACGACATCCTTGTGAACGTCGGTTACTGTGGCGCTGTGGAGATACGGCCCGGAACTGTGGTGGAGCCGAATGAGACGGCTTCCTATGTTTCCGGCGAGGGCAGGAACCTTGCGACACACTTTGATGTTCCCCACGTACCCTGCTTCACTTCGGAGAAATTCGTGACAGAACCGTGCTCGGTTTTTCCGTCCGTATATGACATGGAGCTTGGGAAGATCGCGAAGCTTTCGCACAGGGAACTTTATGTGCTGAAAATCGTCAGCGACAACCTGGACGAGGCAGACTGTGAGGAGTTTTGCGACAGGAAGCCTGGAAAAAAGTACGGGCACTGTTGAGGGGTGCAGGGCTGGCATAAAAAAGACCAGGTCAGATAACCCAGTCTTCAAGCATAATGCCTGGAACCCTTTCAAACTCCCTGGTGTTGTGAGTAACCATGATCAGGCCTTTTGAGATGCTGTGTGCAGCAAGCTGGATCTCATAAGGCCCAATGGGTGAACCTTGGGAAGCGAGATGAGCTCTAAGTGATCCCCAAAGAGCGGCGTCATTTTCGTCGAACGGTAGGATGGTGTAGGTTGCGAGAAACATTCGCATGACATCTCTGGATCGTTGTCCCCATTTGCTCTTCTCACAGCCATACTCCAGTTCGCCCAAGGTAATCGAGGAAACAAAGACTTCTGATGGGGGAACCATGAACAACTTGTTTGTGAGAAGCGGGTAGGTGTTCTTCATGGCATAAATGCAGATATTGGTGTCAAGAAGATACATCAGAATTCCTCCCGTTCGGGAACTTCATCCCACGTGGGCTGGTCCCGGTCAACCATGAAATCTTCAGGCATCTGGCCGATGCTTAGACGTAGTGGGAACCATGGATCATCAGCTGGGAAAAGAACGTACCCATCACCAACCTTGCGGATGGAAAGTTCGGGTAGGGTTGTCTGTACTTCCTTCGGAATGCGGATCGCCTGGCTGTTCCCGCTTTGAAAAACTTTTGCTGTCAGCATGAAAGGTCACCTCCTTTAAGTATACACGAAGAGTGTATACATGGAGTATATACGATTGATGGGCCGTTTGTCAAGGTGCTTGGAAGAAAAGAATCAAGAAAGATTTAAGTAAAGGTTCTCACTAATGTTTACACATGAATTGCATTAATGATTACACGGATTATAGAACAATCAGCGTATTTGACGCTGTTTTTTATATGTTGTGTATTTTTTAGTGTAAAGCGCGTAAACATTAGTGAGAACCTTTAACAGGTTCCGGACCCATTTTCCCGTTTGCCTATACCTAATATGCAATGGCTCCCACTCAGTCCGGATGGAATTCAAAGACGGAATTATGCGCGATTGTTTGGATTTGGTGCACGAACTTGTATAAGCGTGACAGAAGAGGAACATTTGGAGCATAATAATATATGTAGAAAGAGTACTTTTCTGGAGTGACAAGAGGTATCTCATGTATTCAATGATTGTTGTCGATGACGAACGGGAAATCAGAAAAGGGTTTTGTCAGTACTTTCCCTGGTCCGATATAGGATTTAACATCGTTGGTGACTTTTCTACGGCTCAGGAAGCTGACGAGTATCTGCAACACCATGCAGTAGATGTCGTTGTTACCGATATTAAGATGATCGGGATGAGCGGGCTTGAACTGATTGAGGCTGAATATAAGCGGAACAGAGGCAGCAGCTTTGTCGTTGTGAGCGGATACAGGAACTTTGAATATGCCAGGCAGGCGATGCGCTTTGGCGTGCAGCACTATCTGCTGAAGCCGGTTCGCTGGTCACAGATTCAAAAGGAATTTACCACGCTGCATCAGGAGCTGGATCAGAAGCAGCAGGTGCCGGAGAAGGAAAACAGGACGCCTGAATCCAGGGAAAGGGACGAAGAGAATGATACGATTCGCAGGATAAAGGAGTATGTCCATCGTCATTATGAGGATGTCAGTCTTGAGAGCGTGGCAGCTGAACTGAAGATGAATCCCGATTATCTGAGCACGTTCTTTCATAATAAGACCGGAACGAAGTTCAGCACCTATCTCATGAGTGCCCGAATGAAGGAAGCGGCACGACTTCTCAGCAAAACGAGCCTGCAGATTCAGGCGGTTGCGCAGCGGGTTGGATATGCAACCGCGAACAGCTTTGCCAGAACATTTCGTCAGTACTTTGACGTTTCCCCAAAGCAATACAGGCTGAAGGGGGACGATGACGAATGAAGGACCTCAGTCGGAACTTCTTTAAAGCGGAAACCGTGAAGCTTTTCGGAGCTGTGCTGTTGCCTATTTTTCTTCTGGGCATTGTGCTTGGCGCGATGAACGTGCAGGTGCTGAGAATGGAAATTGAGCGGGGATTCCGGGCAGGAACGGGTTACCTCATGGAAGAGCTCGAAAATATGACAACGGACATTGAGAGCCTCAATGAAAGTCTCACAACTAACCCTGCTCTGACGCTGCGACTCAAAACCTATATGCAGCATGCGGCAAATGAGGGACTGCAAGACAGTGAGTTTGCAGGCTTCAATGCGATTCAGGATCTGATATATGCGTCAATTAGGCAGGATCCATACGTGGATTCCGCCTATATTTATTATGAGGACGGGGCAAGCTATTTTATCAGCAGTCAGGGGCGGCTGAGCAACCTGGAGGAATACTTTGATACACAGTGGCATCAGAGCTATCTTAAGGCAGACCTGTTCCTCAGAATGTGGAAGGAGCCGCGTCACCAGGTGGATGCCGAGGGCATATGCCACGATTGGCTGACCATCTATCAGCGCATATTTGCAGGTGGCGTTTCAGGCTCGGACCGCGGACTCCTGGTACTCAATCTCAATCAGGCGCGTATTGAACGCATGCTGGAGGATCCGGATGATCAATCGTATGTCGGTGCATTTGTTGTGGATGATGCGGGCAGCATTCTATTTCGAAACAGTGCTGCCAAGGAAGTACCTGAGGAGGCGCTGGAGGAAATCCTGCTTCTGAATCATGCGGGAATCTGGATGTCCGGATATGTGCCGCGTCTTGGGAGAGCGTATACCTGCATCGGCCATGATATTGAAAATTACGGATGGCATCTGATCCGAAACGGCATGATCTGATGTGCCTGATGTATGTGGGACGCAATCTCGACTACTACGGCTTGAACGAAGAAGTCGTGGATGATTTCTGTGCCTACGCCGATGAAAAAATTGGCAGCAAAGAATACAGAACTGCACCAGCGGAATATATGGCGGGAAAAGTAAAGATCGCCAGGTGGCTCAGGTTGGTAAAGAAGGAAATACGGCCCGATTTCTGGCATATCGGGATGCGATATGACGGGGATGCTAAACTGCGGGCAATAACTGTAGATGATGCTGATTTCATGATGCAGCTGGTCAGCAATCCAAAGGTGACAAGATTCATTCCCGGGACGATACAAGATCGGGAGATGCTCGTTTCCTGGGTGCAAAGTCTTGGCCCCGAAGATTATATGAATATATCGTGCAGATCGATGGGGCTGACGAAAGTGTCGGCGAATGCAGTCTGACGAAGCAGGGAGAGAGCGCCGAAATCGGTTTTATGTTTTTGCCAAAGTACTGGCATCAGGGTTACGGCACGGAAGTGGTTAACAGCCTGATAGACAAAGCACAGACCATGAAGATCAAGGAACTAACGGCCACAACCGATGAAAGAAACCGCGCAGCGATTCATCTGCTTGAAAAGTGCGGTTTTCAAAAGCAGAGAAGCGGCTGGATGGTAATGCTGCCGGAGGATGAAGACGACAAAATGGGTGAAGGGCAGAATATCATTCTGTTTCGGAAAGAAATATAGAAATCCGGGATTAATATGCCGGAATTGCGGATCGGAGGAATATCGGAAAGTGAGGCAGCCGATGATTGCAAGGAAGGATCTGCAAATGTCTCCCGGAAAACTGGCGGCGCAGGTGAGCCACGCAAGTATGGCATTTCTGGCCAATATGCTGCGACAGGACGGTGTTGACGAGGAACTTTCCATGGATACAGGTGAAGTTGAAGCGTATCACATATCTGTTGCCATGGCTCCAGATATCTATAACGACTGGCTTTGTGGGATATTCACGAAGACAATCTGCGAGTCAAAGAACAAAAAGCAGCTCATGAAGGCAGTCATAATGGCGGAGGAACTTGGCCTGAAAGAAGGAACCGATTTCTTTCTGATCAAAGACGCATGCCTGACGGAACTGGAGCCAGAGGAGGTTGATGAGAACGGTGAAGGCAGAACATTAACCTGCATTGGCTTCCGGCCACTTCCGGATGAAGTTGCGCATCAGATCAGCCGGAAATACCAGCTGTACAGATAATACGAAGGACTTACCCGGAATTAAGAAAGAGCCCAGCGCATCGATGATCTGCATGTCAGAAGCAATGACACGCTGGACATATATAAACCTTCTTGTCTATGCATTGGTTTCAGGCACCAATACATTGTAATGGAAGGTGAACGAAAAACCTGATAATCCATATTCAATTGTCAAGGTGCATCGGGGCTTTCCACCCCAGTGATCGATCACGGGACCAGCCTATCACAGAGGAACTGGAGTGTCAATTTGAGACAGTGGACTTAAGAAATGCTTGCTATGTGTAGGTGATTCTAGAAAGCAATGTTCACAAATAGTTAACATTTTAGCCTGGATATTGAGGGAAACTGGCAAGGAAACAGGATGAAAATCGGCCTTTCCGTTCTGCGCCTGAATTTTTGCAGCGGGCCGGCGGTCTTCTAGGCCAAAATCTGTAGAGATTTTACCCAGCCCTCCCGGGGCTTCAGGGGGCCTACCTTCGGGAATCTCTAAAAGGGCTTCTGGATGTGCCATTTGAGAACTTTTAGAACGACCTCTGGGAGAACTCCACACCAGCTTCTAGAGCTTGTTCTGGACAAAAACGGAAGAGCTTCTCAGAGCTTTTAGAACAACCTCTGGATGAGCAGAACTGGTCCTCTGAGAAGAGCTCCGGCCCAACTTCGAGAAGCAGCTCTGGCAGATGCTATACCGCCAACTGGACGTAATGGCTGTATCTTGGTCCCTGTATGCCTTTACCACCAACTGGTGGTACTGAGTAAGGGATAAAAAAATAAGGCAACCAAGACCAGCTGGTCTCAATCGCCTTGTAAGGTTTGTTCCTTAATTTCTTTGTTGCTGAGGACGGCGGAGGTGTTGCCCACTGAACAAGCCGTCCGTCTACGTCGGACACTACGCAGCAGGAAAGCTGTTCGCTGGGCTGGCATAGTGTTCGCTTTACGTCCAGCTAGTGGTAAGCGACACGGCTGCCCGTGTGGGCAAGGGGTCGGCGAAATGCCGGGGCCTGCTTGCCAACTGATAGAGATGTTCACGCCTGGAACCACTGTGTCCGCCGGCGGCTGGGGCTGGGAACGTCCTCCCAATCAGTAATAAAGTGATATCAGTTCATCTGTCAATTGCATTTTGACTATTAGTGCTCACTCTGGGCCATTAATCAAAATTTTTCACTTGGATAGTCAAGATTAGATTGACTTCCCTTCGTTTATTGCGTATAATAAGAGCGAAGACAGGGAAAGCTGCCTTCAAACCGTGGACAGGAGGTGCTGCATTATGGTTGGAATGAATGCGACAATCAGCAATAATGTATTGACACTATTAAAGCAGAATGGGAAAAAGCAGAATGATCTCGCGGAAGTGCTTGGTATCAGCAAGCAGGTCATGAGCAATATGCTCTCCGGTTCTCGTATGATCAATGCGGTTGAACTGCATCAGATCGCTGATTACTTTCATGTTTCCATGGAGAGCCTGATGAAATCTCCTGTGGATGCGAAGAACGTCAATGCTGTGCATGCGTTTATGGGTGAGGTAAAAACCACTGCCGCCAGAAAGAGTCTGGAAATAGCCGACGAAGTTGCTGATATGGTGCTTTTCTATGCAAGGATGCGATCCAATGCAGAAGAAATGGATCAGGCTTGGGAGGCTTAAAATGTTCAAGGCGCTAGAAAACTCCCTGTATTTAGTTGACCGGGCAAAGTATGACCAGATCCGGCAGAGAGCAAATGCTTTCAATTCTAACTACACAGGGAGTAATATCATTCAGGATGATATCTTCCACATCATAGAAAACTATGTTCTCCAACACGGAATGCAGTTGGAGTTCTTTCGGTATCCTCTCGGGGATGCCGATTTCTGCGCCTGCACTTTTATAAGATCCGGACGTGTTTTTGTGGTGATCAATTCTGCGATGACCCTGTCAAAGCAGATCTTTGCTGCTGCGCATGAATTCTATCACCTATACAATTATTTTGAAGAATATGATCCGACCTATCAACAGCATGGATCAATTCTGGATTCTGCCACAATCGGCGAAGAAACCACAAAGCTGGAGGACATGGAAGCAAATGCTTTCGCCGGTTTGATCCTTGCACCGACCAGATCTATCCAGGAACAGATGGGCATTTACCAGATTCACCGTGAATCTATCACGCCGAAAGACATCTTAATGCTCATGGAGATCTATGCGATCCCATATAAAGCAATGGTCCTTCGATTATTCGAGGATGAGATAATTAATGAGGAAAAAGCCCGGGACCTTTTCCTGATTCCAGAAAAAGAAATCCTGTCGCAGAGCACTTTGACCGGCCGGGCGAAAAGATGGCAACGAATTGATAAAGATATTTCATTCGGTAGTCTTAAAGAAAACATGGAGAGAGTATCCAAACTGGATGCTGTGGATGAAGAGCAGATCAAACAGGATTCAGCACGAATCCAAAAGATTATGGATACTATTTCCGGCAATTCATGAGGAGGGCACATGAGCGAAGCGTCAAAGAAAGCCCTCCTGGATACGGACTGCGGTATGCCGTAGTTCTATTTTTTTACATATTTTTCCCCCTTTAGGAAATCGGCCCCTTCTTTGTTCGTCCCAACTGACTTCGTAATTATACTGTAGTCGAGTCCGTTCTGTTTCGGTGCAGGGCTCAACGAAAAGTACACTTCATCCACAAAAGACTTATAATTCTTTGCCCTGAATTCCAACAGCATAAGTTGTCTCTTTCATTTTGCGAGATATTCGTAAAATTCTACTGATATCCAACCATTTGACTTTCTCTTAGGTATTAGTTGAGCCTTTCGATGTGCTCGTCGTCTTATCCGAAGATTCGGATAAGACGACGAGAAAAGTGCGAGAACAGTAAAAACCCATGCAAAACTCAATTGAGGGATGAGAAGCGAGGAGTACGTTGGTTATTATCCGGATACTGCTTCTGTGTTGGTGACGGAACAGCGGCAGCATAAATCCCTTTTTCAAAAAGCTCTGTGAAGTGCTCGGCAGAAAGTTGGATGCCCTAAAAAAGGTGTTTAAGGATTCCGGACATAAGCATGATAAGGCCAATGCCACCAGTGACACCTCTTCAGAGAGTGTCTGATCTCTTCGGAGAGGCACCTTCACGGTGCAATTCAATAGAAGGCTTCAGGAAACAGTCCTAATGGAAAACCTGGGCTGTTGACATATCTACCCGTGGTACTATCGATGTGTCATGGGATAGGCGCCGTGCCTTAAAAATGGTGAAAAGCTATGCTGAAGCCCAATATTTGGGGCGGTAAGGGTGTGAACAGTAACCTTTCACCAATTTGTAATGGTGATAATTGTGAAAGTCCTTGACAAACGAAGGGACATCAGTTACAAATGAATAAACTGGGCGAAGTGCGTCTACTTAGAGCTTGACCTCGGAAGGAGGGCGGAAACATGGGGATCTACGTCAATCCAGGCAATAAGGCTTTCAGCCGGATTGCGCGGAAAAAATATGTGGACAAAACAAAGCTTATTGATTCAATGAATGAAAGGATCAGCAGTGACGATTCTCTTGTGTGTGTCAGCAGACCTCGGCGATTTGGAAAAACTTTTGCAGCCAATATGCTGACCGCTTACTATGATTGTTCTTGTGATTCTCGCGAGTTATTTGATAGCATGAAAATCGCTGAATCAGAAAGCTATGAAGAGCATATCAATAAATATAACGTTATCTGGCTGGATGTTTCGGGATTTATTTCTGAAGCAAGACGACTACAAAAATCACTGGAAGTAGTTTCGGTTTGGATTGTTGATGCTATTCAGAATGAGATTCCAGAGAAGATACAAGGTCAGACACCGAATGACAGATTGTCTCAATTTGTGGAGGAAACAGGGAAACAAATCATCTTCATTATTGATGAATGGGATGCAATGATCCGCGAGGCAAAGGATGATAAGATAGCGCAGGAGGCTTATCTGAACATGCTCCGGGGATGGTTTAAAAACGGTAATTTTACTCTAAATGTTGTCGCTGCAGCTTATATGACGGGGATTCTGCCAATAAAAAAAGATAAAAAGCAATCGGCTATTTCCGAATTTGACGAAATCTCTATGTTGGATCCAGCTGATTTTGCAGAGTTTGTCGGCTTCACAGAAGAGGAAGTTAAGACACTCTGTAAAGGAAATTTACCCACATTTGAGGATGTAAAAGCATGGTATGATGGCTATGACCTTTCTGGCGTTGGGTCCATTTACAATCCGTATTCTGTGATGAAGGCACTCAAATCCGGAAAGTGTAAGTCCTATTGGCGGAAGACTTCTGCTGCAGAATCCTTAAAGGACTATATCAATATGGATTTTAAGGGACTGCAGGAGACAATAGCACGGTTGATTGCTGGGGAAAGAATTTTGGTGAATGTCGATTCTTTTCAGAATGATTTTGAAACATTTGAAAGTGCGGATGATGTTCTCACACTTCTGATTCATTTGGGATACCTGACTTATCATGAGGCAGAAAAATCAGTTGAGATTCCAAATGAGGAAGTACGGAATGAGTTTAAAGATTTTCTTGTTCAACGGAGAGTAAACAGTGAGTGGATGTCACTGATCAAACGCTCGCAGAAGCTTTTGGAGGATACAATTGCCGGGCGGAGTGAAGATGTTGCTGCAGCTATGGAGGAAATAAGAGCGGAACAGTATGCACCTCAGTTTTACAATAACGAGCAATCGCTCAGAGCAGTCATTAAATACGCATATTTGGTAACTGTCGGTCAGTATATTGAACTCGAGGAGATTCCTGGCGGCAAGGGCATTGCGGATGTGTCTTTCATTCCTGCTTCGCTTTCAAGGCTCCCCGCAATGGTTGTTGAACTGAAATGGAATAAGACAGCCGGCGGTGCAATTTCGCAGATAAAGGAAAAGAAGTATACTGCAAAGCTGAAACCTTTTGCAGGGAATATTCTCCTTGTTGGGATCAACTATGACGAAAAGACGGGTAAGCATACCTGCATGATTGAAAAGGCATGAAATGAATTTCAATCCCTCCAATCCCCATCCCATGATCTGACAAAAGAGGAATGGTAACGGGAATGCCGGGAGTGTGGCTGCTGAATGTGGTCATGCTTGTTATTGCATGACTGTATTTCCCAGATGAGAGATTGAAGGATTTTGTACCGGAATACAAGCTGAATCTTATTGTACCAAAAGAATTAAAGGATGACGATTTTGCTAAGTTTGGTACAGATCTTGGATTCTTGCTGAAGGTCCTAAACCATGGGGAAGCGGGTGTTGCAGAAATGCTTGCAGAACCTCAATATCGAAGTGTTGATGGTGAAACGGCACTATTAGCGAACGATATCGCGAAACTTGGTTTGGAGATTGTGATAGACGAAGGAGGTAAGGCAGATATATGTAAGGCTATGATAGAGCATGATAAGAAAACGAAGGCCATAGAGTCAGTTGAAACTGCAAGAGCGTTTATGAATGATGAGAAAGAAGTAATCAGATTTGTTTCGGGCAGACATGCCGTTTCGCCTGAATATGTTATCAACATCATGAAAGGTGTACAGCAGCAGGCCCAATAGCCAGGACGTAAGAAGAACGATAGATTGCTAACCCTCCAATCCTGTAGGTGGGATGGAGATTGGAGGGTGTCGGCTGCTTCTTCTGCTTACAGAACAGCTACTCCTATGGTTTTTGCAAGTTTTCTCACAGCTTCCTCTGAAAGCTTGCTAATCTTGGAAACAAAAGAAGCATCATTCTGGCCTGCTTTGAGGAGGTCAGTTGCAACTTCAACGTTCCTCTCTTCCTCTCTCTTCTCAACGGCCATTTTTTCCAAGCGGTCAATGACATCACACATGTTGTGAATACCTCCCTCCGCATTCTTGTAATAATATGCTTTCTTGTACCTGTCATCGTTTTCCATTACACTAAGAAGTTCCAAAACCTCGTAAACATGTTTGATATCCTCAAGGTTACCATTGTATTTTCCAGTCTTTCGGACCTGCACAAAATAGTCTGCCACAATTCTGAAATCGCTTTTGAACATGCCTACCTGTTTGGGCGTGAGCCAAGCGATATCAAACACGTTAATCTTTACATTCGGCACAAACTTCTTTAATTCATCTGGAACATCTACCGTTTCATACAGCGATGTTGGAGCTTTCTCCTTCCAGCGTTTGTCGGTGCAAAAGTGGAGAACCAAGGTAACCACTGGGTAAGCGGGCTTTTTACGATTCTCCTCTGTACACTGAATTCTGTACTCTGCCCCATCATATCCATAAACCCGAAAAACCATTCTTGCATCTGCGCTTGACATATTTTCAAAACCTACGCAGGCAATCCTGATTCCGCTTTTACGCCACCATTTCGCAATGTCCCTTTCCATGTAATGGAGGCCTTCAATTGCTTTATAGCCTTCCCATGTATTCATATCCTCAAGATCTTCTGGTTTTACAACCTGCTTTCCCTTGAAGATAAGCACATTGATAATGTCTGCGAAGACGTCCGAGTATGACATTAACATCTTCTCGGAAATGCCTTTTTCAGCCAATCCTATCGCTTCCTTTCAAAGGCTCATTCATACTAAATGAGTATACCCTACCTATTTATTTAAGTGTACCCGATTCATGCCGGAAAGTAAAGGATTTCAACGCCACCAGCCCAATTTTTCTTGCGCCAGATCGCCACAATCATGTGTCCGGCCACCTCCTCCAGAAAACAAAAAACGTCGGGAACACATTATCAGCAGCCTACTTCCGGTATTCCTTTTCCCATTCCTCTTTCGTCAGTATCTGCCTGATCCACTTTTCTATGCTGAGGCCCTGCGGATGGTTCTGAAGCCCAGCGAACACACCCCGCGCCAGCCTCTTGAACTCTTCAAAGTCATATCCTTTTGACTCGATCTTGTGGATCACCGCTATCAGGTTCCGGTAGGTCAGGTCCCGCATCTGCCTTGTTACTTCTGCTTTTTCCTGTGCTTAAGATATCGAAATTGGTTGAGAATAAACTTCCCCGGGCCAAGGCTCAAGAGCCCACTGGGCTCTTGCCCCGCCTTATCAGGCGGGCCGGGGTATTTGTGTCAGCGGATTCCTTTCGAATCAAACATTAATTGTCGGTATTCGACGCAATCTTCTGTACCCTGCTTGCGCACATACTTTGCTACTACCTCTTCGTTTGAGGTTTGACCAACCGTGGACACAAAATATCCGTCGGTCCATAGCTCTCCTCCCCATAACTTTTCCTTTACCTCCGGGTGCTCCGCAAATATACGTCGGGCCGTCACACTTTTTACTGTTCTGATGATCTCACTGGGAGAATGGCTTGGCGTAGACTGGATCAGAAAGTAGACGTGATTTATTTATCCAAACCTACTTCTATAAATCTGATCCAGTCATAACGTTTGCTTATGCCCTCGCATATTTGCAGGAGCGTTTCCTCTACGGGCTTTGTAAATATCGACCGACGATATTTTGCTGGGCACACAAAGTGGTAAAGAAGATTGCTTACATTGTGCGCTCTATGTACGTATATACTTTTCGACACTCGGAATCCGCCTCCCGCCCATGTTTTTTCTCAATTATAGTCTCTTAGCATGGGCGGGGGCAAGTCGCGGCAAGCCGCGGGGAATGTATCCCGAAGTCATTCAAAAGAATTGGAGCGGTTCAAAAAGGAGTACTGGACACCGGAAGGAGGAGTTAACGTGTGCTATGGAATTCAGGTATATGGAAATCATCGTGAGATGGCGGGGGCTGTAAGACTTGCACAACGGTACGGTTTCTCCATTAGTGAGACAATAATGGACATCATGGCAGATCATCTCAAAGAGAAAGATGCCAAAGACGTTGTTGAAAAAACTGGAAAAAGAACACAGAAACAGTATCCGAATCGAAGTAAAAAGCAACTGCTGAATTAGATGCCAGTGCCCCATCCCACCTATCGGGGTGGCGGTGCGGAGGGTTACTCTTTGCTTATACGGGGGAGGATAGTCATTTGAAGATTTATTTTGCTGGATCCATCCGCGGTGGCCGCACCGATGTTGGGCTTTATCATAGAATGATCGAATACTTGAAGCGGGATCACACTGTTCTAACGGAGCATGTGGGGGATCTGTCCCTGCAGGAAGCGGCAACGGATGTTGAGATATACACACAGGACACTGCATGGCTGCGGGAAAGTGATGTGGTTATCGCTGAATGTTCCAATCCCTCTCTCGGTGTGGGCTATGAACTGGCCTATGCGGAGAAATATGAGAAGCCCGTCCATATCTTTTACAATCGGTACAGAGGAAGTCTTTCTGCTATGCTGACCGGAGATAACTACTTCCAGATCCATCCGTATGGGGAAGAAGATGAGATTTATCCTGTACTGGACGAGGTGCTGAAGCAATGATCCAAACGCCGAATGAGCAATACAGATGAGAAATAAGTCAGAAGTTTCGGGCTTCAGGGATATTTTCCCATGGTTTTAGGCAACAGACAGGAAGTCGCCAGAAACCCTTATTTCAAAGGGATCCTGGCGACTTCCTTATGTATTATGTCGAAACTCCCGTTAAATATCGGTTACTTTTCGAATAGCACAGCTGCAAAGGACCGAAAAGAAGCAACCTATCCTTATCCCGAGGATCTCGTACAGCAAAAGAAAGATTGAGAAGGAGGCGAACCATTATCTGGCGGTTACAACATAAAGGGAATAACAGCTGAGATAAAAAGACAAGACCATCAGCCTTAAAAAAGGGCTAACGTCCGTCCATGTGACCATCTGGAAAACGCCGCTCTCTGCTGATGGATGAAGAGGATCATTGACGCTGAATCCTGACAATTCCCTACTCAGGAGCAGAGAGTGGTGAAGAGAAAGTCACGGTAAACAACGAAAAGCAGGATGCACAGAAAACCGCGAAAGAACAGACGCAATCGAAAATGGCAGGCTGAGACATTGGCACAGATGAGCAGGATGCCTTTCAGCAGGGAAGCATTGCCGCTGGGCCGAATGTGAAAGCTTTGTCGAAAGAATTGGACAATGTGAAGAACAATACTGTTTAAAACTCATGAAGAGGCAAGAAGATGGACTCTTTTTGAAGGAAGCAGTCCAGTTGAGATTCTACATGATGCGAAAGGAGAAACAACAATGAGAATACTGGTGCTTGGTGGTACAGGTGTAATCAGCCGGGCAATCATTTCTGAGGGAATTAAAGCCGGTCATGAGATGATTGCGCTTAACCGAGGTAAGAGGGAAGCTCAGTTTCAGGTTCTACCCGAGATCATCCGGGCGGACTGGAGCGACGAAAATATGTACAGGGAAAAAACTCGGGGACTTGATGTAGATGTTGTGATTGACATGCTTTCAAGGACTCCCGAGGATGCAGAACGCACGCTTGCTTGCTTTGGCGGGAAAACACATCAGTGGATATTTACATCAACCTGCTGTGCATACAAAAAGCCAACTCAGTCGTTTCCCATTCGAGAATCCGAGGCTGAACTGTGGAATGATCCGATTTATACCTATCCGTATGAAAAAGCCAGGATGGAGCAATTTCTCTTTACCAGACAACCAGAGGACCGCGAACCAATTACGGTCATCCGTCCGTCGCTTACCTACGGCGAAGGATGCTCGAACATAGGTATTCTGCGGCAAAACATCAATGTGTTCCGGCGCATTCAGGCAGGAAAGCCTTTGCTGGTGTTTGATGAAGGCAAGACGATTTTTACATTTACCTTTGCGCCGGACCTGGCCCGGGGCTATCTGGCCTGTTGTCTTAATCCAAAAGCATATGGT
Organism: Clostridia bacterium; assembly: GCA_017476605.1. GTDB lineage: Bacteria > Bacillota > Clostridia > Christensenellales > Aristaeellaceae > Ventricola. The sequence continues at coordinate 5,141 of JAFUZM010000050.1, read as the reverse complement.
GAAGCCTTTCACATTGTAAGCCGAAACCAGATGGATTTTGCAAGTTATTATCTCTGCTTTGGCAAGATAGTCGGATGTGAGCCGACCTTTGTTACCATAGACAGCGAGGCCCTTTACAATCTGGATCCTGTTCAGTTTGAACATATCTGGTTTGAAAAGCGGTTTGATCACATTTTCTCTATTGATAAGATCAAGTCGGCTGCGCCGGAGTGGGAGCCTGAGATCACACTCGAAGATGGCCTCAGACATATGCTTGTCTGGTGGGAAGAGCAGAATATTGAACCGCTCAAGGAGAAAGATGAACTTGAGGACAAACTCTGTGCGCTTGGAAAGCCGTTGGAGGGATAAATAAACCAAACCAGCTGAAGCGTGTAGCCTCGTATTTTTCCGATTCCATACACTCGTTTTGCAGGCAGACAAAGCCTTGACAACACCAGGCGAAAAGAGAAACACTACACTGTACTCATAAAGTGGTATGCATAAGCATCTATTTTCACCTCTTAATTTGATTGTCGGCCGAACCTGTGAGGACCAGTGACTACTTCCAGATCCATCCATATGGGGAAGAAGAATAGATTTATACTGTTCTCTATGAGGTGTTGAAATGACCTATAAAGAAGCTGTTGACACAATTTCGCCTGGACGCTATCGTCACTTCAAGGGAAACGAGTATGAAGTTATAGCTATTGCCAGGCATTCAGAAGATGAATCGCCTATGGTTGTCTATCGCGCCTTATATGGTGAACATGGCATCTGGGTCCGGCCTGCGGACATGTGGAATGAAATAGTGGAGTGGGACGGGAAGACATTTAACAGGTTTGAAAAGATATGAACGAATGCCACCTGGTCGGAAGAATCCCCAATTCTGGATGAATCCCACAATCATGAGTGGTGCAAGATCAATCATGACGATGACTTCCAGTTTATGAAGCTTTGCCTGGAAGGGGGAAGCGTGGACCTGCCCTGGGCGACCATATTGCATAAGGAGGAAGCCTACTGTGTCGCCTTTCACGATTTCAAGAATGACGCCTGCGCTGCGATGACGGATGAAGAACTGGAAGCACAGCGGTCCGGGAACTTGCTGATACTGTCGGCGAAACCTTTGCAGGTTTGGGCCTGCAGGAGATCAGCACAGGACAGCACGTGATGGCGGGAGCAGGCGGAAATGGCGTGACCAGCAACCGTACCATTTATATGGGCGGCCTGAGTGTTGTGGTAAACGTTTACAATGCCAGGAACAGCAATGATCTGGCTGATACGGTTGTCCGGCGGATCAACGATATGCTAACGAGGACGATAAAGTGTGTACCAATCCCCCTGCACCATCGTCCATTTGTATTTCAGATAAGGATTATCCAGTACAAAGGACTTGCGATAGCGGTCTATTTCGGCTAAAATAAGATGCAATCGTATTTTGGACGGAGGCGATCTTATGGCATATATTCATCGGACCCTTGAACAAAAGATAATGGATATCAGCAGGGACTATAGCTGCCTGCTCTTGATCGGCCCGCGGCAGGTGGGAAAGACCACTATGCTGGAGCATCTGATGGAAGGTTCTGAGCGTCAGAAAGTCACTCTGGATGATGTAGAGAACAGACGGCTTGCACAGTCTGATCCAGCGCTGTTTCTTGAGATGCACCCAGCCCCCGTGCTTATTGACGAAGTGCAGTATGCTCCTCAGTTGTTTTCTTACATCAAGATCAACGTGGACAGCGGTGCAGCACCGGGCTCATACTGGCTGACGGGCTCCCAGGCATTTCAACTGATGGAACTGGCGCGGGAGTCACTTGCTGGAAGAACTGCAATTGTCCATATGTCAGCCCTGTCCCAATCCGAGTTATATGGAGATGGGACAACAGAGCCTTTATCAATCAATCTGGAAAAACTGAACTGGCGCAAAGAACATCTTTCCAGCTGCAATTCTATGGAAATGTTTGAACGAATATGGAATGGCGGGATGCCTGGCCACAGGAGTGGAAGGTATAAAGACAGGGATGTGTTCTATAGCTCCTATATCCAGACGTATATCAATCGGGATGTTTCAGATATGATTCCGGGGGTGGATAAACTGCTGTTTGCGGACTTTATTAGAGCAGCGGCCTGCCGTGTGGGTCAGATGCTGAATACGCATGATATCGCACAGGACGTGGGCGTTTCGGATGACACGGCAAAAAGATGGCTGCAGGTTTTGGAAAAATCGGAAGTCATCTTCTATCTGCGTCCTTATTCGAATCATCTTCTGAAAAGGACTGTCAAGACGCCAAAGATGTACTTCTTTGATACGGGACTTGCGGCATACCTGACGAAATACTCAAGCCCGGAAATTCTTATGAACGGGGCGATCAATGGAGCCATCCTGGAGAATTACACGGTTGCTGAGATTCGGAAGACCTGGCAAAACAGCGCCAAGGAATGTCTGATGCACTATTATAGGGACAAGGATACCAACGAGATTGACATGGTGATTGAAGCGGATGGTAAGCTTCATCCACTGGAGATCAAGAAAAGCACGAATCCAGGCACTGAACTGGCCTCTGCTTTTAAGGTGCTGGATAAAGGATCCGTTCCGAGAGGAACCGGAGCGATTCTGTGTTTACGGGAGGAAATCTCTGCTATTGACAGGAACACATTCATTCTCCCGATCTGGATGATCTGAGATACGGCTCAAATAAGATATAATCGTATATTAGCCGAAATGAATGAAAGCGTGGGAAATGACCATCCTGCGCTTTTTTCATGCCCTGCGACAGGGAGAAAGGAGGCACTTTTGCTGAACGCAGTTGGTCAAAATAAGAGGCGTCACGGATCAGAAAATCGAAAAAACACAAACACGAGCTGCAGCTTCACTTTCACTATTCCAAAATGAACATGTAATAATTCAGTGCCAATGAATTCCTTCGCAGAATCTGGAAGAATGCAGGAATCATCTTCAGTCTCTAATTCGTCAGCTGAACGCATATAGGATGCGTTACCTCTGATTATCACTGGAGTGAAGCTGATTTGGTGCTTGAAAAACCAATCCTCTTCTTCACTGTTGATAAACAGAGTCGCTATTGCGCTAAGAGCACTACTTCCGTTTTCACGCCAACTCATAAGCGAATCCTTCTGTCTATCGGCTACGTTTACCATATTGAGCCCTTCTACGCCATTGGAAGAATTACGGAGCCCAGCTTTTTTGCGAACGCCTGAGTTGGCGATGTATTCCCCTTTACGCTCTAAATAGCCTATTAGGCCATCCGGTTGTTTTTGAGACTTAATGTGGCTTGGTTCAATGTTGCGAATATAGTAGATTGCTTCCTTTACATTGCCGAACCACAGAATGCGCTCTAATACTCTGGCATATAAGCGGGATAACGAAGTCTGCTTCCTTCTGTCTGTACCTTTATTCTTTCCCTGGGTAACCAATTGGGGCTCATCACGAGGATCTGGTTCACGATGTACTATGATTCCCATGCTCAATAATGTATACAGCTTCTCAGACAGATGATACCAATCCAGGTACACTGTGTGTTCCCAGTATTCTGAAATGTACGGCAATATGGTCATGCATTGAGGGGCAGGCACCGAGAAGAGGAGCTGAGCGGAAACCCCGGATTCAAATGAGGAAACGGACCATGAAACGGACGAGCACAGGCTTGCGGCGGCCAGAGAGGATGCCATTGAGGCCATGAAGACCTACAAGCATGAAATCGAGCTGGAGCGGACGCGGATGAACGCCAGTCACAACGGGTTCGTGAGACAGTGCTGCCATCAGAACATCGACCAGCTGACAGCGGAGAAGAACGCCATCGAGGCGGAGGTAGTTGGATGAAGACCATATTGCTTGCCATTGGCGCGATTGCGGTCATCCTGACACTGGCAGGAGCGGTGATGATTCTGATTGATGGGCTGAACGAGCGAAAAGAGAGGAGAAAGCGGAAATGACAAGGCAGATGCGGAACCTGACCTACAGGGACCGGATGGCGGTGATCCGGAAGATCGAGGCCAAAGGCTACGATTTTCAGGAGAGCGAGAGGCTGGCGTGGGGTGTGTTCGCCGAGTTTCGGAATCATCCGCAGGGCCTCAACATAGAAGCGCGGGGCAGACAGATTCTGACGAAAGAGGAATGGGAAAAGGAATGCCGGGAGTATGGCTGCTGAAGAGGTACCTCCAGGGTGCTGTTCAATAGAAGACTTCCAGATGCAGCCCTAATGGAAACCTGGGGCTGTCGACATATCTACCCGTGGCACTATTGATGTGTCACGGGATAGGAGTCGTGCCTTAAAAAATGGCGAAAAGTCATGCTGAAGCCCAATATTTAGGACGGTAAGGGTGTGAACAGTAACGGCGGATGTAAAATTTGGGCTGGAGGCGTTGAAATTCCTTTACTTTCCGGCCTGAGTGTGGTATCCTTATCTAAACTGGGTGGAGTGTGTCTGCTTAGTTGAGATAGGCTTCTGAAAGGAGGCAAAAATCACCATGAAAATTCCTGTAGGCAAGGATGATTTTGATAAGATTCGTAGAAACCACAGCTACTATGTGGATAAGACGGAACTGATTTATGAACTGATCGATGGGACGGACAATGAAGTTACACTGTTCACCCGTCCGCGCCGCTTTGGGAAGACGCTCATGATGAGCATGATGGAAAACTTCTTCAGTGTTCAGAAAGGCGACACCCGGGACCTTTTTGCTGGACTGAACATCATGAAACATGAAGCGTTTTGTGATCAATGGATGAATCAGTATCCAGTTTTGTTTTTGACCCTCAAAGGTGTTGAGGCATTATCTTTCGACGAGGCTTATAAGACGCTTCTGGTAAAGCTTGCTGATTTGTGTAAAACACATGAGAAGTTACTGGAATGTAAAGGACTGAATGAAAATGACAAACAGATCTTTTGTGATCTAATGGCGCAAAAAGCATCTCTGGCGAATGTAAAGGATTCTCTGAAGACACTTATGCGTATGATGGTTGCCGTGTACGAGAAACCAGTCATTCTCCTTATCGACGAGTACGATGTTCCTCTGGCAAAGGCGAGTGAACAGAATACGGAAGAGAATCAGTATTATGCCAAAATGCTGGATGTTATCCGGGGCATGTTTGATGCGGCGCTGAAGGGAAACGAATTTCTGAAGTTTGCCGTCATCACGGGATGCCT
>JAFUZM010000333.1 GCA_017476605.1 Clostridia bacterium | reverse complement strand
TGCGGATTTGCTTAAGGCAATCCATTCATCCCAATGCTCCGTCCTCCAATTGCGAAGAAGAGCTTCTGCTTGTGTTTTATCCACAAAGACAAAAGCAAACTCTGGATATCCAAACAGATCAATTTCATAACGTTTTCCGAAGAACGTATGGTGTTCATAATCGAATTCAAACTCTGGATCATTAAGGAATTCTTTACTTTGTATGTACAGAGATATGTTCCCATTTTCGGCCCCCTTTCCAAATTCTTTGTGGGTATCAATAATCTTGGTATGGAATCCACCATCTGCTCTGGTGAATCTAATTTGGGCAAAGAGATTCAAAGAACAAAACGCTATAGCTCTCCAACTTCCCCGACCCCTTCACCTTGAGAGGGGAGAAGAGCGTAATCCAACTTTTCATAAAGAACTCGTTGTATATTCCTCGATAGAATTGAAAAACCATCTTAAATTCCTCATAATAGATTGCGACCAACAAAACTATGGAGGAGCTCAAGATGGATAAAGATATAATACCAGATAAAGAAGACAATAGCAACCAGCTTCTTAAGCCTATCAATCTAACGGGTTCAAAGCTGTTTTTACAAATCCTGGAAGACTGGCATCCTCGGCTTCGAAAGTATCATCTTCGTCCTTTTGCTTACCGAGAAATTGACAAAGTCCTTTCTTGCGGAGCACCTCTTATTTTGACCAATTGCGTTCAGCAAAAGCGTCTCCTCTGATCAGATTCCAGAATTCAAGGAACAGATGAAAACATTCTGATCATCTCTGTTACATTGCACCATCTCCAGAGAAAACCTTGATCACTGTTTTTATCAGAATCTTGAAATCAAGAGCAAGGCTCCATTTTTCAATATATTCGGTATCCAGACGAACAACTTCCTCAAAATCCGTGATTCCACTGCGTCCGCTGATTTGCCACATTCCCGTAAGTCCGGGCTTGCAGGCAAGCCGGGCTCTGTGATGAAACTCGTACTTTTCCCATTCATCCACCGTCGGAGGCCTTGTGCCTACCAGACTCATGTCACCCTTGATGACATTGATGAACTGCGGTGTTTCATCAAGGCTTGTCTTTCGGATGAACTCGCCAATTCCGGTCTTGTGCGAACCATCCGGAAGCACCTCATTCCCGATGATCCGTGGATCAAAGTCCAGCTTGAACATCATGCCGCCCTTGATCCGGTTCTGTGCCTCAAGATCCGCTTTCCGTTTATCCGCATCCATATGCATCGAGCGAATTTTAAGCATCTTAAAGCGCCTTCCGTTCTCTCCAATGCGTTCCTGCTTGTAGAGGATCGGACCGGGCGAGGCAATCTTTATGATTGGCCCCACAATCGCAATGACGATGAAACAAATCACCGTTCCCACCAGTCCTCCAATGATGTCGACAAATCGTTTAATGAAGCGTTGTACCGGCGTTGCATAATTAAAGGTGGACGTGATCACCGTGCTGTCCCCGATCTTCTCAATGAACTGCTTGAGCCCGTTTTTCGTCATGCCCGTCACGTGATAGTGCACCGGTACCGCCATTTGCCTGCAGTCATCCATGATTTTCTGAATCCGGGCATCACTTGAGGGGCAGTCGATAAAGACCGAGTCGATCCATTCGCGACAGATGTACTGAGAGGTTTCCTCGAGTGTGCAGACCACCGGAATGCCAGATATCCGGCTCTTCCCGCTGTCGCGGTCAAGAACAATGCCAACCAGCTGCCGGTCCTCAAGGACGTTCTCGGTGATCCTCCCGATCATTTCCTCTGCCGTGTCTGCCCGAAGGACCGCCAGCATGGTCACCGGCGCGCCCCGGGCAGTCTTGTGGCGTTTCAGAAACGTCTTATAAAGCACGCGTGTTCCAAAGCCCAGGATAATATGAAACAGAAGCGTCAGGAACACAACAATCCGAGAAAATGCATCGCTGGTCTGTGTTGAAAACAATGCGATGGTTGCGACGGAAAAAACAATCAGGGCCTGTTTAATGGTTTCAAGGAACTCCACATACATTCCCCGCCGTAAGACATTGTGCATCGTATTGAACACAATCGTCACAAACAGGTTCTCGAGGAGCAGAAATAATCCGAGATTCCGATAAAAAAGGGTATGATACGGCCATAGACTGTTCATTCTGCAAAAATAGGCCAGACTATATGCAAGCTGCAAAGCAATCGTATCGATGAGGATGAAATCAATGTGTTTCATCCATCCCGAGGCTGAACGCCTGTACATGTTGCTAACTCCTCCAAAAGCCTTTCGGCTTCAATTTTTAATCAGGACAGCGGTCATCCCTCTCTCCCGGATGACCGGTGTTCGCGTTTCCATGCCTTGATTTCGCCAAGGCGTTTTGCGTATCGTTCTTCAAGGCCTTCTTTTGTGGGATGATAGTACTCCCGCCCGATAAGGGAATCCGGCAGACACTGCATGGCGGTGAGCTTCTCCTCGGTGTCGTGGGCATACTGATAGCCCTTGCCGTACCCGAGCTCATCCATGAGCCGTGTTGGCGCATTTCGGATATGCAGGGGAACCGGCTCGGCCAGCTGCTCCTGGGCATCCCGTCTGGCCGCCTCATATGCAGTGTAGAGGGCGTTGGACTTTGGGGAAATGGAGAGATAGACCACCGCCTGTGTCAGGTGAACGCTGCATTCCGGCATTCCAAGGAAATGGCATGCCTGATATATGCTCACACACTGTTCAATCGCCCGGGGATCCGCCAGCCCGATGTCCTCGCTGGCAAAGCGAACAAGGCGCCTTGCGATGTACAGAGGATCCTCCCCTGCCTCAAGCATCCGGGCCAGCCAGTATATGGCTGCATCCGGATCCGAATTGCGCATTGACTTGTGCAGGGCGGAGATAAGATTGTAATGCTCCTCCCCATTCTTGTCATACAGCAGGGACTTCCGCGAGGTGATCTCGGAGAGGATCTCATGCGATACGGTGACGTTTCCGGCCGCATCCACACTTCCGTTGAGCACGGCCATCTCAAGCGTGCCCAGGGCCGTGCGGGCATCCCCGTTTGAAAACTCGGCAATCTGATTGATGAGCGTCTTTGAAATCGCGACGGGTGTATTTCCAAAGCCCCGGGGATCAGAAAGCGCGTGCATCAGCATCTCCCGGATTTCACCGGTATTAAGTGCTTTCAGCACAAATACCTTACAGCGCGATAAAAGAGCGCTGTTCAGTTCAAAGGATGGGTTTTCGGTCGTCGCGCCGATCAGGATCACGCTTCCTTTTTCCACATAGGGCAAAAAGGCATCCTGCTGAGCCTTGTTGAAGCGATGGATCTCATCCACAAAGAGGATCGTCCGCTCGCCATAGCGCCGGTTTTCCTCCGCCTGTTCCATGATGGCCCGGGCCTCTTTTACACCGCCGGTCACCGCAGAAAAATCGGCAAAGCGGGCCCTGGTCCGGTTTGCAATGATCCTGGCCAGTGTCGTCTTCCCGACGCCCGGCGGTCCCCAGAAAATCATGGACGTGACACGGTCCTCCTCAATCAGGCGGCGCAGAATGCAGCCTTTCCCGAGGAGATGTGTCTGCCCCACAAATTCGGACAGGTCTCTGGGGCGCATTCGCGCCGCCAGCGGCTGCTCCGATTCCAGTTCAAATGCCTCGCTGTTCATGGCAGTTTTTCAAATACCTCGCCCAGTTTTTCATGGAATACCAGATCCGCAATGTTGTCCCGGGCGGTCTCTGTCTTGTTGATCAGCACCAGGCGCGTCCCGCGGTATTCATCCAGAAAAGCCGCTGCCGGGTAAACGCTGAGCGACGTCCCGGCAACAATCAGGAGATCCGCATTTCGGATGGCGGAAACCGCACCATTGACGGTATCCCCGTCAAGACCCTCCTCATAGAGGACCACATCCGGCTTGATCCGCCCTCCGCAGGTGCAGTGCGGAATGTCCTCCATGGCAAGCAGATCGGAAAGGGAATAAAAGGCATGACAGCGTTCGCAGTAATTCCGGTGGACACTGCCATGAAGCTCATAGACCCTTTTGCTGCCCGCCGCCTGATGCAGTCCGTCAATGTTCTGTGTGACCACGGCGAGGAGCTTTCCCTCCTGCTCCCATTTGGCCAGCTTTTCGTGCACCAGATTCGGTTTTGCCTCCGGAAACAGCATCTTTTCCCGATAAAACCTGAAAAAGATCTCCGGCCGCTTCATATAAAAGGTATGTGAGATGATGGTCTCCGGGGGATATGCGTACCTCTGATTATAGAGTCCATCTGCCGAACGAAAATCCGGAATGCCACTCTCTGTCGATACGCCCGCCCCTCCAAAGAACACAATCTGATTGGATTCCTCTATCCAGGACCGCAGTGTAGCAAGCTTAGTCTCGTCCATATTGTCCCTCCTTCGCAGGTATAAGGATTTGCACCTTCGCAAGATGTCCTGTTTTCGTAACATCGTATCGCGAAACTGGCATGGCCAGTCATGCCGGAAATCCGGCACTCAGATCAGTGCTTTCTCCGATTGAAAGGTTCCGTCGAGACGCTCTCTTGCCATGGCAAGGAGCGCATGAAAGGCTGAATCCGAAATCTCAAGCCCTTCATCCAGTGTCTTAAGCCCCAGCCGCATGATGCGCTGCATTGCCTCTGCATCCCTCTCCTCAATGGACGGCTCCGCCCTTTTGCAGTTGGCACAGAGAATGCCGGCCTCCGCCGTCGAAATGGCATAGCCCCCGGGAACCGTCCCAATGGGTTCCCCGCAGGAAATGCACCGCGTCACCCGCGGCCGGTATCCGGTTAAGGAAAGCAGCCCCATGATAAAGATCGCTGTCACGCTCTTCGGCTCACTTGTCCCATAGGCCAGATGTGCCAGGGAGCGAAGAAGAAAGAGAAACAGCCGTTCATTTTCCTCCCCGGGCTGTACCACATGCCGGCACAGCTCCAGCAGATAGATGCCGTGACTGAACCGCTCATAGGACTCCCGCAGGGGGAAAAACGTGTCCGTTATATGGCAGGATTCCACCGTTGCCCGGTCCCTGGTCGCATACAGAACATATTCCCCGGAGCAAAACAGTTCACTGGCTGCAAGCAATGGGCTCTTTTGAGATTTTGCCCGCCTGGCAAGTGCATCTACTCGCCCGAGGGTCGGGGAAAACAACGTCAGCATGCGGTCGTTTTCCCTGTAATCTGCCCGCGACAGCACAATGGCATTGGTTTTGATCTGCCCCATAGTTCCATCCTCTTATTGCTGCTTTGTATGGTCCCCACAGACAGCCAGCACCAGCGCCACCGGAACGCAGGCCATAAAGGCATATGCATACCGGATCAGGATACAGGCCGAAAAAACATAGGAAAGAATGATTCCCCAGATCGGCAAAAGGACAAGACGCTGCTTTCCCTTCTTTGCCATCCGTAGCCGGAATGTCAGCAGCAGCAGCGCGTAGACATAGACAGAGGGACGGAAAAGAAGTGAAACAAACGGATACTTTTCATGCCGTGAGGCATGCGCAATGCCCTGCAAAAACTGATGGGTGCGCTTTAATATCGGCGTCTGAGTGAGCGTCCCGATCTCCGCAGGAAACAGAATTTCCGTCTTTGTGTAGACAAAATCCCACCCCTCGGTATCCATTGCATGCGCATGACTGAGATCATCCGGATTCCAAATGCCGGCACAGTTCAGCAAAAATGCCTCCAGATAGATTTTGGGATACCGGCGGCCATACTCAAGGTACATGCGCCAGAATGCACCGGGATCCGCTTCATATCGTTGATAGTCAAAGTTCCCGCCCTTGGCCGGATCCGCTGAATAGGGACGATACCGGTCAATGGCCCCGGACCACCAGGTACCAAGTGCCTCTCGTTCCTCCTCGGGCATATCCGCGTATACAGCTGTTCGGATCAGCTGCTGACAGGGAACCGACATCGCCTCACTCCGCGGCGTCTTCCAGGCCGACACACAGACGCTGATTACTCTCGGCGTCGCAATACAGAGCACAAGGACAGCTGCGCAGTACAGGATCGCTTTCCGCCTGCGGCAAACGGCGACCACCGCAATCACCGCAAACGCATAGGCAAATACGGCATTATGCCGGAACAGGGCCATAAAGAGGCAGGTTACGGCCATCCTGACCATTTTGGCCGGATGCGAAAGAAATGCCGCGGGATCCTCCTGCAGCTCCCAGAGCTCAATCACCAAAAACACCAGGCAGGCTGTAAACAGCGCATCCTTGATGGTCGAAACCGACATGAACCCGTGAATGGGATGCAGCGCAAAAAACGCCAGAACGAGCAACGAGGCAAGCGTCGGAACCCGTTTTGAGACAAAGCTGCATACATACCCATAGATCACGGCCATCCCGATGATCTGCACAGCGCAGTACAGCGTCGCTCCAAGCACATAGGACCCGGAGAGACGCTCCCCCAGGGTAAACAGATAGCCGGTCATGAGGGTATGAAACACCGGATGTGCGCCAAAGTACGGACCATTCACATATTGCGCCAGTTCGGAAAAGAAGTCATAATTGACGATGCCCGGATAATAGGCAAGGTAATAAAGGATATATACTCCGCCAATCAGAAGCGAACAGAGCGGCCAGGAAAGGCGCTGTCCCTTCTTTTCCGGCACCTCCCAGGTAAGGAGCTGTGAAAACAGTGTCCCCAGAAACGGCGTCATCATGAGGGGAATCATGAGCCGCCGAATCATGCTCCCCGTTCCGCTCAAAAATGCACCGTAGAAAGTCAGCTCACTGCCAATGCTGAGGAAAAAGGAAAAGATCAGTGCATAGAAAAGCCCATATAAAAGCGCCTTTTTCCTCTGCTTTACCAGGATATGATTGACCACTGGAATTGTAGCAAGAAACAGAATCGCTGTCAATATGCCTGATCGATATACACGACTATCCGGATCAATGGATGTCAAATAGGGCGCAGCAATAGCTGCAAGGAAAGCAATCCCTGCTGCACACATGGCAGCATGTTTACGAATCCACGTCATAGATTCACCTCTTCTGACGAGCAACTTGGTCTTTCGGTGTAGTGACTTTCGTCAGTACTCATTACCTGACAAACTGTTTGCTGCGCAAACAGGCCAACTCTTTTCGGGTATTCTCTCTGCATGATCTCCCATAGAAAAGAAAAAGCACCGAGGATTTCGGTGCTTTCAGGATTCCCGTTTTACTGCTCTACCGGATAGACGCTGCACTGGGTCCTCTTTTTGCCAAGGCGCTCATAGCGGACAACACCATCGACCAATGCGAACAGTGTGTCATCTCCGCCGATACCACAATTGGTGCCCGGATGGATATGCGTTCCACGCTGCCGATACAGAATGTTGCCGGCAAGAACGAACTGTCCATCTGCGCGCTTTGCGCCAAGACGCTTGGATTCGCTGTCACGTCCATTGTGAGAGGAACCCGTGCCCTTCTTATGGGCGAAGAGCTGAAGATTCATCTTAAGCATTAGCTTTGCCTCCGTTTCTGATCTCGATCCGAATGTGCTTCGGATAGCTTTCTTCAATGTTTGTAAGTCCTACCAGGATCGTTCGCATGATGGTCTCGGCCGTTTTCTCCTTTTCCTTCCCCAGATGATCCGGAAGAAAGCAGGACAGATACCCATCCGACACCTCAGCCTCAGGCAGAATCTCTGCCACAGCCTCAAGTGCGTTGACGGCGGTCTGTGTCAGTGCGGAAACGGCACTGCAGATCATATCATACTCGGTATCCCTGTTCCCGCCGGCGTGTCCTCTGGCAACAAACCCAAGGATACGACCGTCAGGACCCGCTTGCACGGTGATTTTGGTCATAATCAGGCAATCTTGGTGATTTCAACCTTTGTATAGGGCTGACGATGACCATTCTTGCGATGATAGTTCTTCTTGGACTTGTACTTGTAGACGATGATCTTCTCACCCTTGACCTGTCCGAGTACCTTGCCCTCAACGGCAGCTCCCTCAACAGTCGGTGTTCCAATCTTGACGTCCCCGTCATTGCCTACAAGCAGGACATCAAAGGAAACGGTAGAGTTGACTTCCTTGTCGAGCTTCTCGACGTAGATAACGTCACCCTCACTGACGCGATACTGTTTGCCACCCGTCGCGATAATAGCGTACATTTGGTGACACCTCCATTTTTCAATACTCGCCAAGATCCGGTAGCCTTGCGGCATTTTAAACCGTCCTTGAGCGGCTCAGTTAGAAATAGTACCAGTTTTATGGAATCCTGTCAATCCCAAAATCGCCCGATTCCGGGGACTTTTTATCACTTTTTTCTTTTCGGAGCTTTTCCCCGTTTTCCTGCTGCCATCATCACCTGTTTACAGGAATTCTGCAGGATCGTAAAACAAGTCATTCAAAACAACCTGACTGGTGATCATCTGACTGTATTTATTCCTTTGCAGTCCAAAAGTCGTAATCATTGTAAGCTGCAATGTTTCTTTACATCTGGTCGAAAGACGAAAAACTTCCATTTTGTTTCTGAGTGAACGCTCTGTTTCCTTGTCTATTGCATATTCATTTACCGAATATTTGATCTCACATAAGTTGATTACACGGTCTCTTCTCTTGAGGACAAGATCAATCTGAGCACCGGGAAGACCGTTCTCCTCTCCCTTATGAAACCAGGAGGATTCCTCTGTAAGAACACCGGAAATTCCCAGCCTGTGTTTGATTTGTGAAATATGATCCATGCAAAGAAGTTCAAATGTCAATCCCGCCCACGCAAGTCTTGAAGACGAATCCAGACCATTTCGCCAGAAATGCTCATCTTTTCCATTCCTGTTCTTAAGGAAACGAAGATAGAACAGCGAATAGTAATCGCACAGCTGATACCTGGATTCCTTTATCTTTTGCCCATAGAAGGGGTTTTGGCGAACAAAACCAGAGTATTCGAGATCCTTCAGGATTCTGCTCAGATTGCCGTTTAATGGGATGCCTACTTTCTTTGCGATTTCAGGTCTTGTTATACCACCACGCTTTTCGCTGAGCGCCTGTACTGCCGCGATGTACAGTTCGCTGTTTTTGAAAAGAGTACGATACAGGTGTTCAAATTCATCCCGGAGTTCTCCGTTACGATTAAACAGAAGTGCGTCTATATTATCGTGAAAGGAAAGCTCTGGCCGTAAAAGACTCAGATAATACGGAATCCCTCCAAAAATCATATAACATTCAGCAACGTGATCCCGTGACCAGTCCATTCCCCTTGCCTGCAGGTATGACTCTGTTTCATGAAGAGAGAATGGTTTCAAATAAATTTGGCATGATTGGCGGTTAAAAAGTCCCCCTTTATTCTCAGCAAAATGTTCCACCATCCAGCTCGTCGCTGATCCACATGCAACGAGGGCAAGATTCTCCTGCGATGATCCCCATCCGTTCCAAAACCATTCAAATGCCGGAAGGAATCCGGAACGTTGTGTATCCAGCCACGGCATTTCGTCAAGGAAAACAATTTTTTTCATCTCTGCGGGAAGCGCTCCAAGTGCTTCCCGCAGCATCTCAAACGCTTCCGTCCAGTCACTTGGGACCCGCTGCTGCTTTCCTGTCATCTGCTTCAATTCAAAGGCAAAATGCCGCAGCTGAATCACTCTCGGCTGATCATATGCGCCTGTCAGCTGAAAGGTAAATTGATTGTTGAAGAATTGGTGAACAAGAAACGTCTTGCCGACTCTTCGCCGACCATAAAGCAGAATCAGCTGTGCCTGTCTTTCGGCCATACATTGATGCAACCTCCGAAGCTCCGCTGTTCTTCCGATCATCTCTTTCGACGGTTCCATTCAATCATCCCCTGCCACATGTCTATCTTCCAATTAAGTAGCTGAGCGATTAGGACAAGTACCAGTTTCCTTTGCATAGATGTCCCCACCAGCGTCTTCATTATATCCACTGCCAAAGCAAAAAACAATGGATATTTTGTCTTTTTCTCTAAAAATTTGATACAAAAAGACAAAATATCACTGCATTCTCCCTTTTCCTATACAAACCCTATCTTTGACAAATTTGAAAAACCGCCTCAGGGCATGAGCACAAGCACAGAAGGACAGCGCATGTGATCCTGACTGCATGCGAAATCGACATATCTGAAAAATGACTCATGAGAATGTCGTAACGCTGTTCCGTGTTTACAGCATTGATCTCCTGTGCGAAATGAGCAGCCGACAAAGGCAATTCTCTTCTGTTTCAAATGTCGCATTTTGCGAAAGCTCCTGGCAGATAAAGCAATTTCGGATTATAATTAAGTAGAACAAGCGGGGATGTCCAGTGGACAAACAGCCTCAGAAGGAGCGGAATTGTATGGGAACTTATGTTAATCCCGGCAATCAGGCATTTAAACGGATTTCCGGTCCCAATTATGTGGATAAAACAGATCTGATAAGTCGGATGAACGTTAGGATCGGCGGCGATGAATCTCTTGTGTGCGTAAGCAGACCAAGACGATTCGGTAAATCATATGCCGCAAAGATGCTGACCGCATACTATGACTGCTCTTGTGATTCACATTGTCTGTTTGAAGGAAAGAAAATAGAGGAATCGGAAGATTACGAAGCACACTTGAATAAGTACAATGTCATTTGTTTGGACATTTCGGGCTTTGTTGCAGAGGCTCAGGCTGGATTTTTCACTGAATTCTTCACTTGTCACACTCAAAAACTTCATCTGTCACATTCAAAAACTGCAACCATCGCAAAAATAATCTGCACCTGTCACACTCAAAAACTGCAATCATCACAAAAATAATCTGCACTTGTTACACTCAAAAACTGCAGCCATCAAACCGGGTTCTTCAGCTGCTATATCCGTTTTCATATTGGCGGAATCAGTACGCCTTCTTTTATATTAGCAAACAGTCTTTGCGTGTAACCGCGTGAAAAAACGGACAGCGTTTGATGTAAAACGGACAAGATTCGCATCCAAAACGGACAGAATTCGCATGGATTTACGGACAGAAAACGGACAGCTCTTAGTTGTTTTGTAAACAAATCGTGAACTTCTGCACGCAGTATGAGGCTCCTTTTGCACGCGGTTTTAAGCTTTCAAGGGATTTTCAACAACGTGTTGAATACACTTTTGCCGAGCACAAGTGGCTACGCTTTCCAGCCGGTCAAGGGTAAATACACGTCGCTTCGCTCGCCCTTGACCGGTTGGAATCCCCGCAAGTGGGTGTACCTGCGTGATGGAAAGCAGGATCAGACGCTTGCTGTCCCCCTCACAGCCCCCATTATACCGCGGGGAACGCTTGCAGGGATGAGCGGCTTATCGTCCCCCTCCCGTCCCCCAACCCTGGGGGAGGCGCATTCCGGAAAGCAGCTCTTCGAGACGTTAGTTCACGAATCGTTAACTTCTTAAAAGTTAGGCGAATCTGTCCGGCATTCGTGCGGCTGTTTGTTCCCGTGAGCCAGCAATTTTGTCCGAAAACTGTGCGGCCGTTGTCCAGCCGAGATCATAATGCTTGTCCGACTACGTCGGATTACACGAGAAGTGAGACAACTGCAGTTTTGTGTGAGACGACTGCAGTTTTTAAGTGAGGCAAATGCAGATCACTATGAAATATGCAGCTCAGGCAGTTCAGAAGCCGCTGGTTCAGGTGCCTCAAATGATCATCGAGGCTTTGCGCGATGATCTGAGGCTTGAATATCCGGAACTGCCAAAGTGCAAAACTCTTAATCTGGAGCTATTGGCATGTGTGAATATGCCGGAGGGAAAGCCGTTCATTTTTATCATAGATGAATGGGACGCCATGATCCGGGAAGCAAAGAATGATAAGACGGCGCAGACTGCATATTTAAAACTGTTGAGAAGTTGGTTTAATAACAGCATCTTTACCCCAAAAGTCGTTGCAGCTGCATATATGACGGGCATCCTCCCAATAAAAAAGGATGGCACCCAATCTGCCATTTCCGAATTTGACGAAATCTCTATGCTGAAACCAGCCGATTTTGCAGAATTCGTAGGCTTTACCGAAGATGAAGTTAGTGAGCTTTGCAAAGGAAATGCACCTGAATTTGAGGACATGAAAGCCTGGTATGATGGCTATGACCTTCCCAGTGTCGGGTCCATTTACAATCCGTATTCTGTGATGAAGGCACTCAAATCCGGAAAGTGTCAATCCTACTGGCGAAAAACCTCCGCTGCAGAATCCTTAAAGGACTGCATTAATATGGATTTTGTGGGGCTGCAGGAGACAGTAGCATGGATGATTGTGGGAGAAAGAATTCCGGTGAATGTCGATTCTTTTCAGAATGATTTTGAATCCTTTGCAAGTGCAGATGACGTCCTCACACTTCTGATTCATTTGGGATATCTGACGTACCATGAGACAGAACGAACGGTTGAGATTCCAAATGAGGAAGTACGGAAAGAGTTTAAAGAGTTTCTCACTCAGCGAAAAATCAACAGCGGGTGGATTTCGCTGATCAGGCGTTCTCAGAAACTTCTGGAGGATACAATTGCCGGGCGGAGTGAAGACGTTGCCGCAGCTATGGAGGAAATAAGAGCAGAACAGTATGCACCTCAGTTTTACAATAACGAGCAATCTCTGAGAGCCATCATAAAATACGCATATTTCGTAACTGCAGGTCAATATACCGAGCTTGCAGAGATTCCTGGCGGAAAAGGCATTGCAGACGTGTCTTTCATTCCTGCTCCGCTGTCAAGACTTCCCGCAATGGTTGTTGAGCTCAAATGGAATAAGACAGCCGGCGGCGCCATTTCGCAGATAAAAGAAAAGAAATATACCGCAAAGTTGAAACCCCATGCAGGGAATATCCTCCTTGTTGGGATCAATTATGATGAAAAGAGCGGTAAGCATACTTGCCTGATCGAAAAGGCATAGGCTGTGATTTCACCTTCCTGTCCCATGGTAACCGTTTCTTTCTTCCTGGAGGAGGATTGTGATAGGCAAACCATCCGCATCTGCCAAAATAATCTCATGTGTGTGGTAACAGAATCTTGAAAAAACGGCATGTAATTTGATGGAGCTTCATCTTAACTTGACTTTTGCTTTCGCCTGCTATATAGTTTACTTGAAAGTTAATTACTTTCGAGTAAACTCAAGGGGGCGCAAATATGTTTCTGGGTCGCGAACGGGAATTGGCTGATCTTGAGGATCTTTATGCTCAGGATCAATTCCAGCTGTTCATCTTGTATGGTCGCAGACGAGTTGGAAAGACAACGCTTTTAAACGAATTTTGCAAGAATAAGGAAACCATTTTCTATTCTGCTGAGCAGAGCAATACCAAGCTGAACCTGGATAAGTTCTCTGAGCTGATTTTCCAGTACTATCAAGAGGCATCTCTTTCTCCTTTTACAAGCTGGGAGAATGCTCTGGCTTATATCCATCAGCGTCAAAAGGGTCATCGTCTGGTTCTGGTTTTCGATGAGTTCCCCTATTTGGTGAGAAAGAATCAGGTTCTGCTCTCAACACTGCAACACATGATTGACCACACGCTCAGGAACAGCAGGCTGTTCATCATTCTCTGTGGCAGCTATATGGGCTTCATGGAAAAGGAAGTGCTTGGATCAAAAAGCCCCATCTTTGGCCGTCGGACAGGTCAGCTAAAACTGCGCCCATTTGATTATCAGACCAGTATTCGCTTTATGGGAAGCGCAAATCCGGAAGATCAGCTGAAACTCTATGGTGCGTTTGGAGGAACAGCACTTTATCTTTCTCAGATCCAGCCCAAACAAAGCTTTGAGACAAACATCAAAAAAGCTTTTTTACGAGTAACGGCCTATCTGTATGAAGAGCCATTACTGCTACTGCGCCAGGAAGTTCAGGAGCCTGGCGTGTATAGTGCCGTCATAGAAGCGATTGCAAGCGGATACACAAAGTCAAACGAGATTGCGACAAAGATCGGCGAAGAGCCGGCGAAATGCCTGAAGTACATTCATACTCTTTGTGAACAGGGAATCCTCTATAAAGAAACGCCTTTCGGTGAAAAGGGAACGTCAAGGAAAACGATTTATGGCATCTCAGATTTGATGTTCCGATTCTGGTATCGTTATGTGTTTGCGAATCGAACATTGCTGGAAACCGGAGCTGCAGAGATTGTCTGGGAGCGAAAGATTGCACCTGACTATTCAAACTATATGGGGCTTGTGTTTGAGCAGGTATGCAAGGACTATCTATTGGCACAAAACCTTAAGGGAACTCTGCCGATTCTTTTTACCAGCATTGGTCGTTGGTGGGGCTCCGATCCCAACAGCCGAGAAGCCATCGAAATTGATCTGATTGCAAGCGATGGCAAACAATACATTATCGGTGAGTGCAAATGGCGGAATGAGCCACTTGATGTATCTGTGATGAAGGCGCTCAGAGAAAAAGCGGACATTTTCCGCACCAAGCGTGAAAAGACCTGGTATATGTTCTTTTCCAAGTCAGGATTTACCGATGGCGCGATCAATGAAGCGCAGAGACGAGAAGACGTAATTTTAGTTGATCTTCACGACATGCTCTGAACAAAGAATGCTCTGAAAGCAGTGCAATTGCTTTCAGAGCATTTATACCAAAATCGAATATTTTAAACTAGCAAAAGAGCTGAGAAATATCAGAAGTAGCTAAATTTCTCCGTTTTGTCTGATCATGTTCAATCTTATGCCCCGAATGTAACAATCCTGATCTGAGTATTGGTATGGAATTTCAAAACTGCTGTATGCGTCCATTTACATCCTCCATTCCAATAGTTTCATGTCCGGACCCACCTTTTATATTCTTCCAGTATACATGGACCGCTCTGTCTTTTTCATATATTCCTAAGCACAGATACTTATTGCCACTCTTTCTTGAGCCATATTCAAAATCAATACTGCCTCTCCCTGTAGGTCCAATATCTGGCTGTAATTTCATCGTTGATATCAGATCAATGATTTCCCGAATAAACTTCGAATCAAAAGAAGATGCATCTTCGCCATCCCAATTTTCTTCATAGTTCTCTATTTCACGTAAAAACTGAATGTTTTCCATCATCCTGCTGTCTTTATTAACATCTCTATAGTGAATAGAGAAATAGTTTTCAATAAGATGTAAAGAAATCGTTTCATTAATTGGCGTCAACTTCCATGGATCTTCCATATAAGTAAGGTTTGCTAACTCCCACGCCGAATATTTCGCGAAAGTATTGTATGTGTTAATTAGGAGATTTTCTATTTTTGCCTCAAGAATCGGATATTGTGGTATGTTGCTGATTCCTTTACGACCATATTCATAATATTTCTGGTAAATGCTCTCTACTACAGGGCCATGTTTCCAAGCTACTATATCATCATCAAACAACGCTTCACCCAAAGATGCTAATGCACATCCTTGAGCATAATACAACAACTTTTGTATTTTCAGATTGGATATTTCATCGCCAGAGTTATACTTCATGAAAGCTTCATTATGAGCAATAAACCAGTCTGCGATCACAAATGCTGTTGTTTTCATAAAGCTCGCTCTCCTTTCTTTATTACACGGCTATCCAATCCCATGAAATCATCAATTCTGTTGAGAAGGATCTGCTCCTCAGGCTCTACCTGGATGAGCACTCAGCTCATTCTCAAAAGCTATGACAAAATCTGTTTCACTGTTTTGTGAAAGAATCTTTACAGACTATCTCCATATGTGTCTGTTAGCATTCCAGTTTCATCTGCTATCTGGCGGTTTTTTCTTCAGGCATTCTCTATTTCAACTCCTCTCACGCCACGAAGGCATTTCTCCGGATCCATATACAGATTCTCCAGAATATATGTCAGATCAATATAATCCTCGTATTCGCCTTTCAACCTTCCCATGCATTCTACCACAAGATAACCATTGTCCCATTCTTTAACAGAGAGATACTTCTGCAAATCTTTTCCGTGAAGAAAAGTGATTACCATATCATTATACTGGAATTCTGTATATCTGCCACGGCTACGCAAAACAGCATATCCCTTTTCTGCCATTACTTCGCCTCCCGGCCTTATAAACTGCCAAAATGAATAATCTAATCATTCACATGATATGTCAAACACGCTTGAACAGTTGTCCGCTTCATTTAGAGCATCCGTACTGGTAAGGATACGATTCATCCATCCTCAACGCGCGACCATCTGTGTTTCATCAGGGCTCTATATTCTGGCGCACATTTTTGATGTGGAATTTTCAAAGCCCATAACAATTTGAGCTGTTATTGGCCTTTCAGAGATGCAGCAGCGAGCTGGCCGTCATGGAATTAATAGCCCGCCGCTTCCTGTCCCTTTATGATTTTTACAATCCGACTTGTCCCAAGACGAGTTGCGCCGAGGCTTAAGAATTTTTCAGCATCCTCAAGAGAAGCAATTCCGCCTGCTGCCTTAATGCCCTTCCCCTCTTTCATATGTGCCTTCATGAGCGCAATATCCTCAAAGGTCGCCCCAGCAGTGGAAAAGCCCGTGCTGGTCTTGATAAAATCAGCATTGGAGGCTGAAACAATTCTGCACATACGAATTTTCTCTTCCTCACTGAGCAGGCAGGTTTCAATAATAACCTTGAGAACCCTTCCTGCACAGGCTTCCTTGACCGCATTGATTTCCGCAAGCAGTTCATCGTCTCTGTGGTCTTTTACAAAGCCGACATTGATAACCATGTCAATTTCATCTGCCCCATTTGCAACTGCGTCTGCCGCTTCAAATGCCTTGGCCGCTGTTGTGGAATATCCGTTTGGAAAGCCGATAACCGTACACACAAGGACCCGATCCGGACGATCTGCCATATATTCAGCTGCCTGCTTTACATAGCTTGCGGGGATGCACACCGAGCATGTCTGATAATGCATTGCATCCTCACAAATCTGACGGATCTCCTCCCATGTGCTTTCCTGTTTTAACAATGTATGATCTACCGTACGCAAAATATCTTTAACTTCCATCTCTGTCATGCGGCAATTGCCGCATCTCCTTTCTTGAATCTGTCCGTATTTCGTTTGGTTCATTGCCTTTATTCTATTCCTTTGACCCGGAAATTGCAATTCAGATTGCGTCTTGCCAGAAAGCTTCCAGTTCCCGGCAGCTGCTGAATAAGCTCTAAGGGGATAAGGGCGCATATGCTTTGACTGAGCCAAATCACCATGCCAGATTCACGCTTTGACTGTGTCCTGAAGCCATTCCGTGCTGCCCACTTTTTCCGCAGTTACATCAAGGTCTGCAAAAGTGAAGCTGGAAAGAACATACTGGCTGGGATCAGGCTGCACATGCCACTGAATTTTGCATCTCACCTGGCAACGCCGCATGGCGATATGATCTGCATAGGACAGTGGAATGTCCTTGCGGTCCCCCAGGTTGAAGAATTGCTTCCATGGACGGATCTGGATGAAATTGGTCACCTCGCCTCGAATGTCCTCAACGCCGATGTACTCATAGTGCTGTGGAGTGTCCGGACGCATCTTGAGCCACAGAAGATTATAACCAGAATCCACCTGGATGCGCCGAAGGAGGACATTACGGCAATGAATGGACTCAGAACCCAGGGTGAGACAGCCGTGACAAAAGCCATAGTGGCAGTCCTCGATCAGGATGCGTTCATTGCTGCCATTTTCCGGAGCGGTATCCGCCCACGGGCCTTTTCCGCCTTTGAGTGCAATGGCATCATCGTTCACGTTCATATAGCAGTTTTTGACGAGAACATCCGTGCAGGCATCCAGGTCTATGGCATCTGTGCTGGGTGCCCTGACCGGTTCATGCGGGGACATGATGCGACAGTTCAGATATTTTGCATGGTCGCATTTGTAGAGGTGCGTTGTCCAGAACTGTGCATTCTGCAGCGTAATTCCGGCAAAAAGCAGATTGCTGCTGTTGGAAACAGCAATGAGGCGTGCGCGCTGTTCGTCTTTGTTGGTGCAGGCGGGATTCCATTTTCTCCGATTCCACAGGGACTTCCAGGAACGTTCTCCATTGCCATCAATGGTCCCCGGGCCCAGTATGGTGAAGCCGTCGCAGTGATCCGCATTGATGAGCGCAGCAAAGTACTTGCAGCTTTCCCCTTCAATGCGCGTATCCAAAACGGGATAGTCAAGGATGTTATCACTGCCAAGAAGGATTCCGTTTTCCATTACATAGAGATGGACATTCGGGCGAAAAAAGAGCGCACCGGTTCTGTATGTACCCGCCGGCACGGTGAGAACGCCACCGCCTTCCTGATAAATCTGTTCAATCAAATTCTGGATCTCCTCGGTGTGGATCTTGCCATCATCCGCTATGCCATAGGCATCCAGGGAATACAGCTTCCCAAGAGACTGAGGTGTAGGAACTGCTGTGTCAAAAAACCACGAATCAATCGGCGTTCCATCCGGGAAAGAATGATTTTGAGGCATAAGGGGAATCTCCTAACATGTTTTTTTAGGCATTATAGCACATCCCCAAAAAACAGGCTATTCTGATCAAACAATATGTTTGTAGTTTTTCTGAAAATGGTCTATAATGTAGAAAAGAAAACATACAAAGTGCATCAATGCCCATTGTCAATGCTTCTGACAGAAGCAGGTACTTGTCAGAATTGCCCGCAAATCACCCAAATCCATTGTATCTGCAAAGGAGAACAATTATGAAAAAGATCATTACCCTTCTGGTCCTGGTTTCTTTGTTCCTTGTTGCCATCAGTTCAGCGCTGGCCGTCACCTATCCGGTGTATGGAAAATGCATCGGCGAAAAGGTCAATGTACGCGTCAACCCAGACAATACCTATCCCAGCTATGGCCGCCTGATTCATGATGCCCCGGTGACGGTTCTGGGAGAGCTCGGGGATTCCTATCAGGTCTCCACGGCCTTTGGCAAGGGATACGTTCCAAAAATGTACATTGAGCTTTTTGAGGGAATGACGTATCAGGAATTCAAGGCCTACTCCAATGAACATCCCAGTGTATATCGGAAGGTACGCCCAAAAAAGAAGAACTCAAACGAAAAACTTCTTGAGCAGTATTACAAGGGAGACATTACCGAAAAGAAGCTGCTTGAAAAATGGCAGCGCGATCCCAAGACAGGAGACACCGGTCTTGTCCGCAATGATCAGGGAATTCTGGTTGTCGAGCGCAGTGACTGGTGGCGCAAGCCAGGCAAGAAAAGCAAATAAAAGCCTATGACAGAGAGACTGGCGGGCTGCGATTGCAGCCCGCTGTCTTCACATACCAGGCTTTGTCTGAATATGAAGTTACAATTTAGTAGAATGGGTGAAGTGTATCCACTCAGAGATGATTTCCGTTTGGAAGGAGGATACACTACGGCTATGAGTCAAACAGCCGATTACCGGAGAGGAGATTTATCCCAACCGGATTACACATATGATCTGCTTTCAAGTTTAACAGACGATGAACTTCAGGCAGTTCAACAAGTTATTACTGTTTTCATTAACAGAAAGCTCGATAAAATGGAATCAGATGCGATTGTTCCATTTAAGCCACAGACTGAAGAACAACTGTTTGAGCGTATTGATCGGCCATTGAAGCAAGTGGATGCTGGACTTTGCGAGGACTTGGATGATGTTGTTGCTGAGATGCTGTCGGGGATTGAGCCATGAAAACATATCAAAGATTAGTCCAGAAGCAAAGGCGGACTTAAAAAGATACAGAGATTATCTTTTGTACCGGAAGAAGAGTCCCCAATCCGCACAAAATGTAGTTATTCATTTCTCCAATCCCTCGCTATTCGGCAAATCTTTGAAAATGGCTATGACAAGGTAATGCTGGAAGGATATGAACAGCAATTGATTTATGGCATTGCCTTTTATGCAAAGGTTGCTAAAGTGAAATTTGTAAGATAGCAAGCAAAGGTCTATTGTCCCTCCACACTGCACATCTCCCCATTGGGATGACAGTGTGGAGGCTTCTCTTTTGGGAGCCTTGTTTTTTACATGGAGACAGCAATCCAGGAACATAAGCCATAGCATGTCGTAAGGATATTGAGAGGCACGCTCAGATTGGCCCGATATTCCAAGCAAGTGGGCAGGTTTACGCTCTTTCAATGATGCAAGTGTGTTCCCCAGTTTTCCCGTTGTAATTGATCCCAACCAGGAGGATATTCCCTGCATAAGGTTTCAGGCTTGTTGTGTAATGTTTATTCTTTATCTGGGAGATTGCTCCGCCTGCAGTCTTGTTATATTTTAATTCGATCACCAAAGCGGGAAGATTTGAAGGCATAGCTGGAAGATAAACAACATCCGCAAGGCCATTGCCACCTGCCATTTCTTCAATCTTGACATACTGGCCGGCCGCGACAAGGTACGCGTATTTTATGATCGCCCTGAGAGACTGTTCATTATTGTAGAATTGAGGTGCATACTGTTCCTGCCTTATCTCGCTCATTGCGGCAGCAACTTCATCTCCCCGTTCGTGTAAAGTATCCTCCAGAAGCTTTTGCGAGCGTCTGATCAACTCGATCCAGCCGGCATTCAGGCGCTTTTTTATCAGAAATGCTCTGAATTCTTTCCTGACTTCCTCATTTGGAATTTGAACGGTGCTATCTGCCTCATGGTATGTCAGATATCCCAAGTGAATCAGGAGAGTCAATACATCATCTGCACTTTCAAATGACTCAAAATCATTTTGAAAATCCTCCACATTCACAGCAATCGGATCACCTGCGATCAGTCGCGCCACCGTCTCCTGAAGCCCTTCAAATTCCATATTAGTATAGTTTTTTAGCGATTCTGCAGCTGACGTTCTTTTCCAGTATAACTGGCATTTTCCAGTTTTTAATGCTTCCATTACCGAATACGGATTATAGATGGATCCGACTTCTGCAAGCTCATATCCATCATACCAGGCTTTGATTTCCTCAAAATCAACCTTGCCATCCTTGCAGAGAGCCCGAACCTCGTCCTCGGTAAAGCCCACATATTCGGCGAAACCGTCCGGCTTCAGCATAGAGTATTCCTCAAACTCTGAAATGGCCGTCTGTGTTCCATCTTTCTTTATGGGCAGAATGCCCGTCATATATGCGGCAGCAATAACCTTTGGCGTAAAGGTTGTATCCTTGAAGAATCCCCTCAGCAGATTCAGATAGGCGGACTGTGCTTCCTCGTTGTCCTTTGCCTCTCTGATTACGGAATCCCATTCATCGATGATAAATATGAACGGTTTACCATCCGGCAGATCAACGCAGGCTAACAGTTCATCATTCACTGTTTTACGATGCGGCAGATCAGGAAAAACCAGCCGTAAATCCTCGCGTAATGCATCTATGATCATCTCAGGCACTTCAATAAGAGGCCTTCTCGTCGATTTTGCCTCAGAAACAAAGCCGGAAACATCAAGGCAGATCACATTGTATCTGTTGATATGCGCCTCATAACTCGCGTCGCATGCAATTCTCCGGTGATCAAAGAGCGCATGCGAATCGCAGGAGCAATCATAATAGGCGGTCAGCATATTGGCAGCATAGGATTTTCCAAACCTGCGTGGTCTGCTCACACAGACAAGATACTTATCTCCGCCAACCTTTTCATTCATCAGACTGATCAGATTTGTTTTATCCACATACTTCGATCCGGCAATTCGTTTGAATGCCTGGTTGCCCGGATTCACATATCTTCCCATGTTGTCTTCTCCCTCCGAGGTCAGTCAACCCAAATCGGCATACCTCTCCTCTGACGAGCAGTTCGGCCTTGCAGCGTAGTGACTTTTGTCAGTGCTTGTTACCTGACACACTGTTTGATGCGCAAACAGGCCAACTCCTCCTCTGATGAACATCCTGATCTTTCCGCGCTGGTCAGTGCTCATTTTCTGACATATTGTTTTGCTTCGCAAAAACAGAGAGTTTCTATCTTGAGTTAAGAATATCACCAATGCCCAGGGAAAGTCAATCTGCTTGACAAGACCTGCAGCCAAGGGCTTACCATAACACACAAAAAAGCGGGACTGCAGATGCAGTCCCGCGGTTTGTTAATCGCTGTATTTCTCGCGCTTCTGATAGTGTGTATGCAGGAGCGAATGGGCCAGGTGGCTGCCCGGCTCGGTGAGATAGTCCTTATAGAGGGTCTTGATTTCCTCGTTGTCGTGGCTCTTGCGGAGCTCTTTGGCGCGGTCCTCGCCGTAGAGGGCCTTGGCACGCTCAACGCGAATGTCATGATCCATCTTGTACTGTGCCGAGACGATGGGCTGGCCGCCGCCGTTGACGCAGCCGCCGGGACAGGCCATGATCTCGATGAAGGCGTAGTTCTTTTCGCCTGCACGGACGGAGTCAAGCAGCTTGCTGGCATTGCCGGTGCCGTTGGCCACGGCGACGCTGACATCGCTGTCGCCGATCTTGATCATCGCTTCCTTGATGCCATCGATGCCGCGGACCGCATGGAATTCAACGTCCTCAAGGACGGTTCCGGTGATGCGCTCATAGGCGGTACGAAGCGCTGCTTCCATAACGCCGCCGGTTGCGCCGAAGATAACGGCAGCACCGGTGGACTCGCCCATCATGCTGTCAAAGTTCTCCTCCGGAAGAGCGCCAAAGTCAATGCCGGCTTCCTTGATCATCCGGGCCAGTTCACGGGTCGTGATGACCACATCAACGTCGGCCATACCATCGTGTCCGAGCTCCGGACGCTTGGCCTCAAACTTTTTGGCGGTACAGGGCATGACAGAGACCACCGCGATCTTCTTGGGGTCAATGCCCTGCTTCTCAGCATAATAGCTCTTGACCATGGCACCGGTCATCTCGTGCGGAGACTTGCAGGAGGACAGGTTATCGATGAAGTCCGGATAGTAGGTCTCGCAGAACTTGATCCAGCCAGGGGAACAGCTGGTGATCATCGGCAGGGTTCCGCCGGTGGTGATGCGCTCGATAAGCTCGTTGGCCTCCTCCATGATGGTGAGGTCAGCACCGAAATCGGTATCAAAGACCTTGTCAAAGCCAAGACGGCGCATGGCAGCGACCATCTTGCCGGTTACAGAGGTGCCCATGGGCAGACCGAATTCCTCGCCGAGGGCGGCACGGACGGCCGGAGCAGGCTGGATCACCACGTGGGTCTCAGGATCGGAAAGGAGCTTCCAGACCTCAGCGGTATCATCCTTCTCATAGAGAGCGCCCACCGGGCAGTTGACGATACACTGGCCGCAGTTGATGCAGCTCATCTGATTCAGCTTCATCTCCCACGGAGATTCAATGGCAGTCTTGAAGCCACGGTTGACCGGTCCAATGACGCCGACGTTCTGAACGTTGGCGCAGACCGCTACGCAGCGACGGCAGAGGACGCACTTGTTGTTATCACGGACGATGGACGGGGAGAGATCGTCAATGGTGTAGGCGTTTTTGGTTCCCTCGTACTTGTCGCCATCCTCAACGCCCAGCTCAAGGCACAGCTTCTGCAGTTCGCAGTTCTGGCTGCGGATGCAGCTGAGGCACTTCTTTTCATGCGTCGACAGAGTGAGCTCCAGGAGGTTCTTGCGGTACTGCTTGATTTCCGGGGTGTTGGTCTTAACCACCATGCCATCGGATGCAGGCAGAACACAAGCGGCCTGAAGGGAGCGGGCGCCAGAATCCACAACGCACATGCGGCAGGCACCGATTTCATTGATGTCTTTCAGGAAGCACAGGGTGGGAATACGAATGCCCGCCTGCCGGGCTGCCTCGAGAACCGTCGTTCCCTGGGCAACCTGCACCTGGATGCCATCAATTGTAAGGCTAATCATTTTTTCCATTGTTTCTTTCCTCCGCTTACATTCTGGTGATGGCACCGAAACGACACTTCTCCATACATGCGCCGCACTTCAGGCACTTGTTCGGATCAATGACATGCTGCTTCTTGACCTCGCCGGTGATGGCGTTGCCCGGGCAGACCCTGGCGCACGCCGTACAGCCGCGGCACTTATCGGTGATGACGTACTGCAGGAGCGCCTTGCAGTGATGAGCCGGGCAGCGCTTCTCTTTGATGTGTGCCTCATACTCATCGCGGAAGAATTTGAGGGTGGAGAGGACCGGGTTCGGCGCAGTCTGACCAAGTCCGCACAGAGCGGTTGACTTGATGGTCTGTGCAAGCTCTTCAAGCTTCTCGATGTCGCCTTCCTTGCCCTGGCCGTTGACAATGCGGTTGAGGATCTCAAGCATCCGCTTGGTGCCGACGCGGCAGGGGGTACACTTGCCGCAGGACTCATCCACGATAAAGTCGAGATAGAAGCGGGCGATGTCAACCATACAGTTGTCCTCGTCCATGACGATCATGCCGCCGGAGCCCATCATGGAGCCGGCTGCGATCAGGTTGTCGTAATCCACCGGGGTATCGAGGAGGGACTCAGGCAGACAGCCGCCGGAAGGGCCACCGGTCTGCACGGCCTTGAACTTCTTGCCGTTCGGGCATCCACCGCCAACCTCGTAGATGATGGTACGCAGCGTGGTTCCCATCGGGACCTCGACCAGGCCGGTATTGTTGATCTTGCCGCCCAGCGCGAATACCTTTGTGCCCTTGGACTTCTCGGTGCCCATGGAGGCATACCACTCCGAACCGTGCAGGATAATCTGAGCGACGTTTGCGTAGGTTTCTACGTTGTTGAGCATGGTGGGCTTGCCGAAAAGACCCTTGACAGCCGGGAACGGCGGACGGGTGGTCGGCTCACCGCGCTTGCCCTCGATGGAGTGCATGAGGGCCGTCTCCTCGCCGCAGACAAACGCGCCGGCGCCGAGGCGGACATACAGATTGAAGCTGAAGTCGGTTCCGAAAATGTTCTCGCCCAGGAGGCCGTATTCTCTGGCCTGTTCAATGGCGACATTGAGACGATGAACAGCAATCGGATACTCGGCGCGGACATAGATATAGCCCTCGCTGGCGCCGATGGCATAACCGGCAATGGCCATTGCCTCAATGATGGAATGCGGATCGCCTTCAAGAATGGAGCGGTCCATGAATGCACCCGGATCGCCCTCGTCGGCGTTGCAGGCGACGTATTTCTGATCGGAAACGCTGTTGTAGGTGAATTTCCACTTGAGACCGGTGGGGAATCCGCCGCCGCCGCGTCCACGCAGGCCGGACTTCAGAATCTCATCAATGACCTCCTCGCGGGTCATCTTGGTGAGGGCCTTCTCAAGGGCCATATAGCCGTCCATGGCCAGGTATTCATCGATGTTCTCGGGGTCAATAACGCCGCAGTTGCGCAGTGCAATACGCTTCTGATGCTTATAGAACGTGATGTCCTCAAGTGCCTTTGTGGCATCCTGCTCATGCGTCGCATGATCGGTATAGACCAGATGCTCAACCTTGCGGCCTTTAAGGAGATGCTCGGTGACGATCTCATCGACGTTCTCCGGCTTGACGCGGCTGTAGAAGGTGCCATCCGGATAGACAATGACCACCGGGCCGGCCTCGCACAGGCCGAAACAGCCGGTACGGATGACCTTGACTTCCTTGTCCAGTCCGTTCTCTTTAATCTTTTCTTCAAAACGCTCGATCAGCGTTGCGGAACCAGAGGATGAACAGCCGGTACCACCGCAGACCAGAACATGTGCGCGATATATTTCCATTATTTCATCCTCCGATTAGTTCTTTTCGGCTGCCCCGATGGTGTACTCCTCAACCGGGCGGCCATTGACGATATGCTCCGCCACGATCCGCGGAACCATTTCTGGTTTGACATGTACGTAGGTGACCTTCTCCTGACCGGGGACGATCACGTCAACCATCGGCTCAAGGCGGCACATGCCGATACAGCCGGTCTGAGAAACAGTCACATGGCCCAGTTTCCGTTTGTCAATCTCATCCATAAAGGAAAGCATTACAGGACGTGCACCAGCCGCAATGCCACAGGTCGCCATGCCGATGACGACGCGCGTGGTTTCTCCCTTATCTTCTTTACGCAGATTGATCCGCGAAAGGGTTGCCTGACGAATCGCTTCAAGCTCTGCCATTGATTTCATTTCATGATTCCTCCCAAAATTGGTTCAATTTCTTCCTCAAGAGATTCTCGAATCCATTGCACGACGCTCGGTTCCGCAAGGGACACGCCCTCAAGCACCGGGCGAATTTCCTCCGTAGAAAAGGACATCTCCCCCTTGTCCGAGGCACAGCGAATCGAAAACTCCGGCGTCTCCGGACTGCCCATGATCATGGAGGCCATGGTCGAGGCAAGGTCCCCCAGCGGCAGGCAGTCAATGCTGCTCGTCACAAAGTATGCAGCGATATCTGTCCCTGCGCCGGGCGTACTCTCAATGTCCACCCGTCCGCCGGACTGCATCGCATTTTGCATCAGGAGCGGAATGCCCAGGCCCACCTTTCTCGTGGTTCTGGTGGTCGCAAAGGGGCTTCTGACTTTCTCAAGAAACTCCGGCGTCATCCCGCATCCGTCGTCCCGAACGCCCATTTCAAGGACGCCCTGATCATCCAGCAGAAAACGGATATCCACATGTGTGGCACCCGCCCTCACGCTGTTTTGAACAATGTCGAGCAGGTGCAAGGCGATTTCTTTCATCTCTTATCCTCAGTCTTTCGCCCTGTACTTTTCGATGATTCCCGGAATCGCATCCGGTGTAAGGCGACCATACACCTCACCGTTGATCATCATGACCGGTGCAAGACCACAGGCACCCAGGCAGCGTGTTGCCTCAAGCGTGAACTTTCCGTCCGGGGTCGTCCCGCCTACCGGGATTTCAAGGACCTCCGCCAGCTTATCCAGCACGCTCTGGCTTCCTTTTACATAGCATGCCGTACCGAGGCATACACTGATCAGATATTTTCCCTTCGGATGCAGCGAGAACTGTGCATAGAAGGTCGCAACGCCGTACACCTCGGCAAGCGTGACGCCGAGTCCCTCGGCGATGACCTTCTGAACATCCTCTGATACACATCCAAAAATACCCTGTGCTCCCTGCAAAACAGGCATCAGCGCTCCCGGAAGATTCTTGTGAGAATCAATGAGCTCCTGCAATTGAGCAAATTTTTCCTTGGACTGATCCATGAGACTTTCCTTACCTCCTTCAAAATACCTTCTTGTCTCAACAAGCAAATCGGATTATAGCACAAAAAAGTAAGATTGTATAGAATTTCACAATCTTCTTAAAATTTCTTTTTCCACGCCGGACCCGGCGGTTTTCCTTTTTCAGGGTTTTCGGGAAATGCGGCAAATTGTCAAAAAATGTTTTATAATACTAACATTTTAGACGTCTCAGCTCCCCGGATTTCCTGCCCTCAGGCGTTCAAGAAATGCCCTGGGCGTCCGCTCCGGCAGGTCAAAGGTCACCTCCGCCTCAAGGATATCCCCCAGATAATGCGCATCTGAGGAATGGAGAACCACCTTCCCGGCCTGCGGTGAATGGGCGCAGGGCAGCGCCCGCCAGACCTCTACCGCCGTAAAGTGAAGATCCTCCGGCATCATGCCAAGGTTAATCAGCAGTCCATTTGACCCCCGATTGATATGGGCTGGCACCGGAACGCCCCCTGCCTCGCGGATGAGGCCGGTCAGCTCGGAGAGGCGCAGGTCGGAGGCCCCGATGAGCAGCGTCTCCTCCTCATCAATCACATTGTCGTCCTCATCCATCACAAACTGGTTTCCGAAAAACTTCGGGCGGTTTTTCTGCTTCGGCATATGCCCTTTCAAAAAATCCGAGAACTGGAGCGCTGCCTCCACCGTTTCAAAATATCCGAGTAAATGAACCTCTTCCTTTGTCGTAATCTCCATCCCCGGAATCAGGGTCAGTCCATATGCATCACAGCAGATCTTTGCCGCAGGCAGATTTCGTGCTGTATTATGATCCGTCAGTGCGATCATCTGCAGCCCTTTTAGCGCTGCCATTCCGCACAGATTGGCCGGTGTCATGTCATCACTGCCGCAGGGCGAAAGACAGGAATGCATATGAAGATCACAATAAAGCCGTTCCATTTATCCCTTAATGCCGTTTTCGGCCATAAGGCCACAAATGGCAAATGCGCTCATGGGAGAGGACAGCACCACCATCTCCTCATCAATCGCCTTGGCAAGGCTTTCCTCCTCCATGTCAATGTTTTCCGGCAGGATGATGCAGGCCATCTCAGAGAGCACCGCCACCGCCACCACATTCATGTGTGTCTGAACAGTGACCCACGCCATGCCGGCGTCCCCGTGGGACATGACCCAGCTGAGCAGATCACAGGTATATCCGGAGGTAATTTCCCGCTCCGTCGAAAGCGCCGGAGTCAGATTTTTTGCATGAATCAGGGGAATCAGATCAGATACAAGCATCTTCAATTTCCTTTCCTTTTCCGGGAGAGTCACTCCCGCTTGGTCTGTGCAATTTCAACCATTTCCTGTGCCATTACTTTCAGCTTTTCCTTCATGATATGAATGCAGTCCATTTCATGGCAGTAGCCGCGCACAATATCCTCAGCAAACGCCCGGCAGGTCGGAGAGCCGCAGGAGCCGCAGTCATAGCCTGGCAGACGCTCAATGATCTCGTTCATCCTGACCATCTTGCGCATCGCCTCAGTCAGATTCTCATCCAGCCGGATCGCGTCGTTGGGCAGGATCTCATCATCATTCTTTGTCGCATATTTATTGAGGTACGACGGCGGCACATCCTGATCCGGATGGACATCCGGCATCTTCTTGACCATCTGGCGAATGGTATTCTTTGCCACATAGTTGTTTTCAAATGTCAGCGCACCGCCGACACAGCCACCCATACAGGCATTGCCCTCAAAGTAGGTGAGGTCCATCAGCTTGTTATTCTCGACTTCCTCGAGGACCCGGATGACATTGTTGATGCCATCCACCGACAGACTGTTTCCCGGGCAGACCGCATTGGCTTCGCCATCCGAGGTGGACCATGCCACGCCATACTTGGTCGCCGGACGGAAGCCGGGATCCCGCATCATCTTTTCCACATACGGGAGCAGCAGGCCATACAGTTCCAAAATGGAGATGGCACCGTTAATGTCCGACTTTTTCTGCCCGATTGGCCGCTTGATGACCGTCATCTTTGCCGGGCAGGGCGTGATAAAGAAGCAGCCAACCTCCTCCGGTGCACATCCGTTCTTCTTGCAGAACTCGGTCCGTGCGATCGCAGCGGCCACCTCCATCGGCTGGCGGATGTCCACAATGTTTTCTATCAGGTCAGGAAATCTGACCTGAATGAGACGCACCACCGCCGGGCAGGCGGAGGAAATGAGCGGCTTCGGCAGATTAGGCTCCCGCAGCTTTTCCCGAATCGCCCGGGTCACCACATCCGCGCCTCTGGCCACCTCAAACACGTCATCAAATCCAACACACCTGAGCGCCTCCACCACATATTCCGGGTTGTCAAGGCCTCGGAACTGCCCATACAGCGATGGAGCCGGCAGTGCAATGGCATATTTAAATTCCTTAATCACGCTGAGCGGATCCGTTACCGCCACCTTTGCATGATAATCACAGACGCGGATGCATTCCCCGCAGTCGATACACAATGTATCAAGAATACGGGCTCGACCCGCCCGAACCCGAATTGCCTCCGTCGGGCAGTGCCTGAGGCAGTTTGTACATCCCTTGCACAGTTCCTTTGCGAGACGAACCGAATGATACGGTCGCTCCTCCATAGCACTCACCTCACTGTTCCTATTTTACATATATCTGCCTTACCCCAGGCGGAACCGCATGGTAATGGTGGTCCCTACGCCGACAGTACTTTTAATGTCAAATTCATCCGCATTGCGCTTCATGTTCGGCAGGCCCATGCCGGCGCCGAATCCCAGCGAGCGGGCTTCCTCATTTGCGGTGGAGTATCCCTCCCGCATCGCCATGGAAAGGTCCGGGATCCCCGGTCCGCAGTCATCCGATACCAGCTGTACCGCATCCGGGAAAACAGAGAGCGTCAGCTCACCGCCCAGGGAATGA
>JAFUZM010000332.1 GCA_017476605.1 Clostridia bacterium | reverse complement strand
GGAAAAGAAAAAGCAGAGGCGAATTTTTCACGGCTGATTTCCAAATTACTCTCCTTGGGGAGAAACCAGGATGTTGGGAAAATAGCAAGTGACCGCGAATATCGGGAAAAACTTTATACTGAATTTGGAATTGCTTGAAGTTAACGTGGAGAAGGAAGATCTGTTGTTTTTGCTTTGATTTGAAAGTCATGAGGCTTTACTCGTTCCGTTTTCTGCGCATTCTATTTTGACAGAAGCTGATCAAACGAATCTTGGATAACCTGTTACTGTTTATGCGCTGTCAGTAAGGACCAGTCTGCAAGAAGCCTTCATATTAGGAATCAGGAAGGCGTACAGATGAGTTTGCATGGAGGACACAGAGATGTGTGAGGCATTACAGAGAATTATGGCAACTGACTTACATAAAGCAGAAGAGCGGGGAATAGAGCTAGGGAAAGAGCTAGGGAAAGAGCTGGGAAAAGAAAAAGCAGAGGCAAATTTTTTACGGCTGATTTCCAAATTACTCTCCCTGGGGAGAAGTCGGGATTTTGGGAAAATAGCAAGTGATCGCGAATATCGGGAAAAGCTTTATGCTGAGTTTGGAATCGAGTGATTTATGTCAGTACAGCAATCCAGAGATCAAGTTTGGATGAACGGTATGTTAACAATGTGGATGACAAATGGAGGAATAACATGAGCGCACGAATCATTGACGGTAAGGCAACGGCAGAAAAAGTAAATGCGATGTCGGCAGCTCGAGCGGCACGTCTTAAAACAAAGGGCATTGAACCACATTTGGCGGTCATTCTGGTTGGAGAAAATCCTGCCAGCCAAACCTATGTTCGCAGCAAAGAACGTGCATGTGAGGGTGCGGGAATCCGTTCTACTGTAGTCCGACTTCCGGAAACCTGTACGCAGGCGGAGCTGGAGCAGCAGATTGATGTACTTAATGCGGATCCGGGTGTACATGGCATTCTGGTCCAGCTTCCTCTGCCGGCACACCTCTCCTCCGATCAGGTGATTGAGCGGATTGATCCTGCCAAGGATGTGGATGGCTTCCACCCGGTCAATATGGGAAAGCTTGCCATTGGAATGCCGGAGCTTGTGCCCTGCACACCGCTGGGCATTACGGTGCTGCTTGAAGAATACGGAATTGAGCTTCCCGGAAAGCATGTGGTGATTGTGGGGCGCAGCCGGATCGTCGGCAGGCCCATGGCGTTGCTGATGGTCAATGCACATGCAACCGTGACAGTATGCAATACCCGGACACCTAATCTTTCGACAATTACCCGTCAGGCGGATATTCTGATTGTGGCCACCGGACACAGGAATACCATTACGCCGGAGATGGTCAGCGCGGGAACCGTCGTGATTGATGTGGGAATAAACCGCTTTGAAGGAAAACTTTGCGGAGACGTAGACAGCGAAGTCATGAATGTCGCCTCTGCCATGACACCGGTTCCGGGTGGCGTAGGTCCCATGACGGTTGCAATGCTTCTCTCCAACACACTTTCCGTGGCAGAACGCAATGCCAGGTAAGGTTGTTTTCTCCGTCGCTCAGCTGAATGAGTATGTCCATAAGTCACTGCAGATGGATCCGATTCTCAGTCAGGTTGAGGTACGGGGCGAAATCAGCAATTTAAAATTTCATCAGTCCGGGATTCTGTTTTTCACCCTTAAGGATGAACAGGCAGCCATCTCCTGTATGATGTTTCAGGCGGATGTTCAGCGGCTGAATACGAGGCCCTTTGAGGGCATGCGTGCCTCGGTCTCAGGGTCGGTCTCGCTGTATGTAAAAACGGGACAGTATCGCCTGACAGCCAGAACCCTCCGTGCAGATGGTGTGGGTGTTCTTTATGAACGTCTGCAGATGCTGAGCGAAAAACTGTCAAGGGAAGGGCTGTTTGCGCAGGAACGCAAGCAGGCACTTCCGACATACATTGACACTCTCGGTGTGGTGACGTCACCGACAGGTGCGGTGATTCATGATATCATCAATGTTTCCATGCGGCGAAATCCGGGAACACACATTCTTCTTTGCCCGGTTCGTGTGCAGGGGAGCGGAGCGGCAGAGGAAATCGCAAATGCGATCCATCTGCTGGATTCCATGCCCCAGGTGAGTGTCATCATTGTGGCAAGAGGCGGCGGGTCCATAGAGGATCTCTGGGAATTCAATGAAGAGGTTGTTGCAAGAGCCTGTGCTGCCTGCAAAACGCCCATCGTCTCGGCCATTGGCCATGAGACGGACAATACCCTGTGTGATCTGGCGAGCGATATGCGGGCACCGACGCCCTCGGCAGCAGCAGAACTGGCTGTGCCGCGGCTGGATGCGCTTAAGGAGCAGGTTACAAAGGCATCCCTTGCCATATCGCAGGCGATGGAAAATCGCATCCGGCAGGAGAGGCATGAGCTCTCTGTTGTCTATGCACGTCTCCTTCTTCTCAATCCGAAGAAGAAGATGGAGGAACGGCGGGTGGCACTCCAAAAGGAACGCCGGGATCTTGACCGTGCGATGCGGGCAAGGCTCAAAAAGGAAAAGCAGCTGGTGATGCTGCAGTGGAATGCGATTCGCCAGCAGCATCCTCGAAAACGCATTGTCGAATGCCAGCGCCGTCTGGCACAGCGCGTTTCCCAGATGGAAAAGGAAATGCACAGAAGGATAGAAAAGGAAAAGGCACGGCTCATGCAGAAGCAGCGGGAGCTGATGCTGCTTAGTCCTTTTGAAGTGCTCAAGCGAGGATATACCATCATTGAAAATGAGAACGGGAAACCGCTTGCCTCTGCAGCGGAGCTGAACAGAGGCATGAGGGTCAGCATGTTGTTTGCAGATGGTCAGGCAACGGCAACGGTTGAGGAGATCAGGATGGATCAGAAGGTCACCAATCCTTAGAGCGGAAGGCCGGAGATCAAGGAGTTGGCCTGTTTGCGGAGCAAACAGTTTGTCAGGTGACGGGCACTGACAAAAGTTACTACGCCGAAAGACCAAGGTGCTCGTCAGAGGAGAGGAAACATGGCAGCTGTAAAAAAGTGCAAATCATTTGAGCAGGAGCTGGGGTCTCTCAGCAGTATGACAGAGAAGCTCAGCAGCGGAGAATTATCCCTTGAGGAATCCATGCGGATGTATGAAGACGGGATGAAACTGGCAGAAAAGCTGGCAAAGGATCTGTCCTCTTTGGAGGCACGCCTTGAACAGATAGATATAAAGACCTGTGAAATTTCGCCGATGGACGGAAATGAGGAGGGCAACTGATGCCGGAGCGTTATGATACAGCGTATATTGCATATAAGGGACGTGTGGAGGAGGAGCTCCTTCGGCTTCTCCCGGAGGAGACGTCGATCTTTGAGGATGGCCGAATTCCCTCACTGATGAGTACATCCATGCGATATAGCCTTCTGGCAGGGGGGAAGCGGATTCGGCCTGTCCTCATGCTTGCGGTTGTGGATATGCTGGGTGGTGATCTTGAGGAAGCGCTGCCGATGGCCGCTGCGCTTGAGATGATCCATACCTATTCCCTGATTCATGATGATCTTCCGGGAATGGATGATGATGACATGCGACGCGGTCGGCCAACCAATCATAAGGTATACGGAGTCGGTCAGGCGATATTAGCCGGTGATGGACTGCTCAACTATGCGTATGAATGCATGCTGAAAAATGCGCTTGAGCATCCCGAGCATCTCACGAGGCATGTCTCTGCAATGCAGATCATTGCAGAGCGGGCCGGTGTGAAAGGGATGATTGCCGGACAGTGCATTGATCTTTTAAGCGAAAACGGAACTCCGGATCTGGATCGCCTCATCTATATCGACAATCATAAAACAGCGGACCTTCTGACAGCGCCGCTGCTTGGTGGTGCTGCGCTTTGCTCTGCAGATGAGGAGAGCATCCGGGCACTCGAAATCTATGGGCAGAAGATGGGAATGGCCTTTCAGATTGATGATGATCTCCTTGATGTTGAGGGAGATGCGATTCTTTTGGGCAAGGCGACCGGCATGGATGAGAAAATGGGAAAGATGACATGGCCGGGGCTTACGGGAATTGAGGAATCCAGGGCAAGAGCACAGATGCTCTGGGTTGAGGCACAGAACGCGCTTTCTCCTTTCGGGAACAAGGCATGGTTTTTAAAGGCATTTGCCAAGAAGCTTGCGGTCAGGAGAATGTAAGAAAGAAAGACGGGAAAATATCGCATTTCCTGTTATTTCTCAAATGAAGCGGATGGATCAGGGAGGAACTGCAGTTGCGTCATTTTTTGGGCATTTTTATGAGTCGCTATATCATGGCAGCTGCCAGTGCCTGGGCAGCGGCTCAGTTGATCAAGGTCATTCTTACGCTGATCATGACAAAACAGTTTGACCGCTCAAGAGTTTTCGGATCAGGCGGAATGCCAAGCTCACATTCCAGCATGTCCTGTGCATTGCTTACGACCATCGGGCTGCGCGTCGGATTTGACTCCGCGGTGTTTGCGCTGGCCTTCTGTTTTGCCTGCGTGGTCATGTATGATGCGGCGGGCGTACGCAGATCGACAGGCAAGAATGCGGCGACCCTCAATCAGCTGATGGATATGCTGAGCGGAGAGGGATATGTATCGGATGAGGAAAGACTCAAGGAACTGGTTGGTCATACACCACTCCAGGTTGTGATGGGTGCACTTCTTGGCATCCTGATCGGATGGTTGTTTGGCACATACTGATTTGATTATACGGGATGCAGAAGGGGGAGTGCCCTGTGCAGATCTTGCCCACGATTACAGGGCCGGAGGATGTAAAAAAACTTTCTGTTGAGGAATGCGGAACCCTCGGAGAGGAAATCCGACAGTGCATTATTGATACGGTTTCGCATCGTGGAGGTCATCTGGCCTCCAACCTGGGTGTTGTTGACTTGACCATCGCGCTTCATCGCTGCTTTGACAGCCCCAAGGATCAGCTGATCTTTGATGTCGGGCATCAGGTTTATGCGCATAAACTGCTGACCGGACGTCAGGGAATCTTTCGGACGCTTCGATCTTATCATGGAATGAGCGGATTTCCCTGCCGGGCAGAGAGCGAACACGATTTTTTTGACACGGGTCATTCCTCTACGGCGATTTCAATGGCCCTTGGACTCGCAAGAGCGCGGGATCTTAAGGGCGAGGATCATCATGTCGTTGCCATCGTCGGAGACGGGGCGATGACCGGTGGCGAATGCTATGAAGCAATGAATGACGCCGGCCAGGGGCATACTCGCCTGATTGTCGTGCTCAATGATAACGGGATGTCCATTTCAAAGAACGTCGGCGCCTTGCCGCGCTATTTTCAGAAAATCCGCGCCAGTGCTTCCTGGTATGGAACAAAGAAGCGGGTAAAACGCAGACTGCTTAAAATCCCGCTTGTGGGAAAACCGCTGGCCACAATCATTGAAAATGCGATGAACATGCTCAAATCCGTAACCACGGGCGGCGATCTTTTTGAAGCGCTGGGATTTCGGTATCTCGGGCCCTTTGACGGGCACAACATAGAGGAAATGACACGCGTCTTTGAAGAGGCGAAGAAGATTCCGGATACACCGGTTCTGATCCATCTCATTACCGTAAAAGGAGAGGGATACGATCTGGCAGAGAGTCAGCCGGAGAAATTCCATGGGACCTCACCGTTCCGTGTGGAAACGGGATTAAAGCGGGGCTTCAGTTCATCCAAAAGTGCCGCAGAGGCGGCAGGCTCCATTCTGATTAAGATTGCCAGTGAGGACAGCCGGGTTGTGGCACTGACGGCTGCCATGTCACAGGGAACGGGCCTGGATGCGTTTTCCAAGTATTTCCCCGAACGTTTTTTTGATGTGGGCATTGCAGAGCAGCATGCTGTGACGCTCTGCGCCGGATTGGCACGCGGCGGATTCCGTCCTTTCTTTGCGGTATATGCGACCTTCTTTCAGAGGGCGTACGATCAGATGATTCATGATGTCTGCCTGCAGGATCTGCCGGTCTGTGTCCTTGCGGATCATACCGGGCTTGTGGGGGATGATGGCAAGACGCATCATGGCGTCTTTATCCTGCCGATGTGCCTTTCCATGCCCAATCTGGTGGTGCTCATGCCACGGGACATGCAGGAATTGGAAGCAGCGATACGGGCTGTGACCCGTCAGGAGCATCCTGCGGTGATCGGCTATCCAAAGGAACAGATCGAACCGTATGCGGGCAGCCTTGACGGGCATTCCCTTGAAATCGGTCACTGGCAGGTGCTGCGCAGCGGCGAGGACGTTGCGCTTCTGGCCTGCTCCCGAATGACCAAGCATGCCATGGAGGCAGCGACGCTTCTTGAGGAGCAGGGGATTCACTGCGAGGTGGTGGACTGCTGCTCCGTAAAGCCGATGGATGAGGAGATGCTGAGGCATCTGAGTGCACGAAAGCTTCCGATTGTGACCATTGAGGAAGGACAGCTTGAGGGTGGCATGGGCGCTGAGATTGCACGCCTGCTGGCAGAGCAGGGCGGCCCGGCACCGGCGATGATGCTTGGAATAGATGACCGGTTTGTGACCCATGGCGCCATGCCGCTGCTGCTTGAGGAATGCGGGCTGATGCCCGGACAGATTGCGGAGCGGATTCTGGCCTGGCATGACGCGAATCGTCAAAATTGAATGGAGTATGACATGGCGGAAAAACAGAAGATGCGGGCGGATCAGATGCTGGTATCTCTTGGACTTGCCGGAAGCCGGGAAAAGGCGCAGGCGCTGATCATGGCGGGGCTTGTCTATCTTGACGAGGTGCAGGTGAGAAAGCCCTCAACACCGGTCAAGGATACGGATCATCTGATTGTGAGAACGCCGAAAGTGTCCTATGTCAGCCGTGGCGCATTAAAGCTTGTAAAAGGTCTGGACGCTTTTGGTGTAGATCCCGCGGAGCGAATTGCAATGGATGTTGGCGCCAGCACCGGCGGGTTTACCGACGTGCTGCTCCAGCGCGGAGCTGCGCATGTCTATTCCATTGACGTCGGCTATGGACAGCTGGACTGGAAGATTCGCAATGATCCGCGCGTCACGGTTATGGAGCGGACCAATGCCAGATATCTGACCCCGGATATGATTGAAATGAAACCGTCGCTTTGTGTCATGGATGTCTCTTTCATTTCAATCACGAAGATTCTGCCGGGCATCTG
>JAFUZM010000049.1 GCA_017476605.1 Clostridia bacterium | reverse complement strand
TGACATATTG
The DNA here is from genome assembly GCA_017476605.1 of Clostridia bacterium. Taxonomy (GTDB): domain Bacteria; phylum Bacillota; class Clostridia; order Christensenellales; family Aristaeellaceae; genus Ventricola. The sequence continues at coordinate 24,979 of JAFUZM010000049.1, read as the reverse complement.
CCTCCATTGTATTACATAATATTCATGCTAATTATACATTATTATGTAATACATTGCAAGCAAAAATTTTGCCCCAACCACAATATATTGTGGTGGGGCTATGAAATCGACCGATATTAGATGCGTTTATCGTAAAATTCCAATTTTGATTTGTTGCAATTGACTGCAGAATCCGCTATAATGTGTAAATCTGCTTATAATTCTTGCGTTTCAAATAGAAGATACCCCACTTTTCTAACAGTGCGATTGCGACAATGTGATCTGCAGGTGACCTGAATCAGGAGAAACGGATGTCGACGGAGATGACGGACAGCAGGACAAGAGACCAGATGTATTTTGAGCATCTGGAACAGCTGACAGGATTTATGACGACGATGGAGGAATTTGATATTCCCGCGATCTTTGCCGTCATGGGTGAATTATGCAAAATTTTGCGCGTTTCAAAAGGCGTGACGACATTCAGCGAAAACTCACGCCCCGGACGTCCCGGCACTGAGGAGGCGTTTGTCTGTTATGATGATGGAAAGCCCAATCATCTGGCGTCTTCGATGCGCGTGGTGACCTCGACACATATGGTGATCAGCTGTGATGTGTACCAGGCAGATGATGTGGAGCCGCTTGACGAGCTGGAGCGCAAACGTGTCGAGCTGATTCAGCGAATGATGCTGACCTGCCTCAACAGAAGCCGGCAGGATCAGATTATTGAGCGCCTGACCTTCTATGACGTGAACGGGTATAAGAACCTCAGCTGCTGGTTTGCCAATCTCAATAAGCGTGCCGCGCAGGGGAATCTTCACAATATGGTGGCCATTCGCTTTAACCTTAAGCATTTCTCTCTGATCAATGAACAGATTGGCCGTACCTATGGGGATCAGGCGATGCGCGCCTATGCAAACCTGATTGATGAGCAGATTCAGCCGGATGGTCTTCTCTGCCGAATCGGCGGGGATAACTTTATTATTCTCATGAACCGTGATCATCTGGATGCCGTCGTAAAGATTCTTCGCGGTGCACCCGTGGTCTTTGATCCGAGAGAGGATCAAAGGGTCAAAATCACCTCTGTGGCAGGGGTCTATGCTCTTCCGGAAACGCGGGTTCCGAATATCACAGATACCGTGATGAACAAAGTGACGGCAGCTTATAATCGGGCAAAGGAAAATCCGTCGGGGAATATCATTTTCTACAGCGACAAGATGCAGAGAGCCGAGGAGCATGCGATCCGTATTCAGCAGATGTTCAACGAAGCCCTTGAATCGAGAGAGTTTGTCGCCTATTATCAGCCGAAAGTCGACATCAGGACAAGAGAGCTGGTTGGTGCGGAGGCACTGTGCAGATGGATACGGGATGGGAAAATCATCCAGCCGATGGACTTCATCCCGGTGCTTGAACGCGGAATGGACATCTGCCGTCTTGATTTCCACATGCTTGACATTGCCTGCAAGGACATCAGACGATGGCTCGACGAGGGAAAGGATGTGGTTCAGGTATCTGTGAACCTGTCAAGGCGTCACATGATGGATCCTGACCTGCTCGAGCATATCATCAGCATTATTGATCAGAACAATGTTCCGCATCAGTACATTGAAATTGAGCTGACGGAGACGATGACGGATGTCGAATTCAGCGATCTCAAGCGAATTGTCCACGGCCTTCAGGCACATGGCATTTCCACATCGGTGGATGATTTCGGCTCGGGTTACAGCTCTCTCAATCTGATCAAGCAGATTCCCTGGAACGTCATGAAGCTGGACAAAAGCATTTTACCGGCGGAGGGCGAGGATTTGAGCCGTGGCAGCCGGATGTTCCAGCATGTGGTGAACATGGCACATGAAATCGGACTCAAGTGTGTTGCAGAGGGTGTTGAAACAAAGGAGCAGCTGGCCATCATGGATCAGTATGGCTGTCGGGTTGCACAGGGCTATTACTTTGACCGGCCCCTTCCGGTGCAGGAATTTGAAAAACGCCTGATTCAGAAGGTCTATCAGCAATAAAGCAGGACAATATGGGACGCATTGTTGTTTACCCGGATAAGCCCGGGGCGAGAATCAATCGAAATATCTACGGCCATTTCTCGGAGCATCTTGGAAGGTGCATCTATAATGGAATCTATGTCGGGCAGGACAGCCCGATTCCCAGCTGCAGGGGCATGAGAAAAGACGTTGTGGCGGCTCTGAGGCGCATCCATATTCCCGTCCTTCGCTGGCCGGGCGGATGCTTTGCAGATGAGTACCACTGGCGGGATGGCGTTGGCGAAAATCGCTGCCGGATGGTGAACACCAACTGGGGATATGTCGTTGAGGACAATTCCTTTGGAACGCATGAGTTTCTTGAGCTGTGCGCACAGCTGGGATGTGAGCCCTATATCAATGCCAATGTCGGTTCGGGAACCGTCCGCGAGATGGCGGAATGGGTGGAGTATCTGAACAGTGAAGGAGACTCCACTGTCGTGAGAGAGCGCTGGGCAAACGGGCGGAAAGATCCCTGGCATGTAAAATACTGGGGCGTCGGAAACGAAAGCTGGGGCTGCGGCGGGAATATGCGGCCGGAGTACTATGCCGATGAGTTCCGGCGCTATCAGACCTATTGCCGGAACTATGGCGACAATGTACTCTTTAAGATCGCCTGTGGCCCCAATACGGATGATTACCACTGGACAGAAACCCTGATGGCCCGCGCCGGGAAACTTATGAACGGTCTGTCTCTTCATTATTATACGACGACAGGTCCGGACTGGGAGCACAAGGGAAAATGCCTTGAGTTTACAAAAGAGGAATACTACGAGCTGCTCAGCAAGGCCTCCTACATGGAAACGCTTGTCACCAATCACAGCGCGATCATGGACCGGTATGATCCCTTACATCAGGTAGGACTCATTGTGGATGAATGGGGCGCATGGCATCAGGTGGAGGAGGGAACGAATCCCGGCTTCCTTTATCAGCAGAATGCCATGCGGGATGCCCTGGTTGCGGCCATCCATCTCAATCTTTTTAACCGGCATTGTGACCGGGTCGTGATGGCCAACTTAGCCCAGACGGTCAATGTCCTTCAGGCACTCATTCTGACGGAGGGGAAAAACATGGTGCTGACCCCGACGTATCATGTCTTCGATCTCTTCCGCGAGCATCAGGATGCGACGCTTCTTGCCTGCGAAACCGTCACGGATAAAGTGGGCACCGGGACATGGCAGGTGGACCGGATTACGGCCTCCGCCTCACAGAAGGGCCGGGTCGTGACCATCACCGTAGTCAACACCTCCATGGAGGAGGGCATTGCGCTGCCGGTCACGGTATTGGGAATGAAAGAGGCAAAAATGCGGATGATTTCAGGGACGCCCGAGATGCATAACGACTTTGTTGCGTCCCCCATTGTCATTCGCGATGTGCTGGTAAAAGCGGATGGCGAAAACACCATTCGGGCTGAGCTGCCTGCCTGCAGCGTTGCAGAGATCCGGGTTTCCTTATGAGCACCTGTCGACGCTGCCTCATTCGGGACATGAACCGTGAGGATCTTCGCTTAATGATCGAGGAATGGATTTCACATATTCCAAAAGAGAATCGTGCCGCGTCTGACCTGGTCAAGGCGCGGCTTCGTCTTTGTATGGACTGTTCCCATCTGCAAAATGGAACATGCCAGCTGTGCGGATGTTATGTGGAGTATCGTGCCGCACATCGGTATCAGTCCTGCCCGGATCTTCCAAAGCGCTGGGAACAGGAATAGGAGAACATGCATTTTGGATAAAATTCACATAAAGCTGTCGGGAGTTCTGCTGGCCGTTTTCCTCATGGGTTGTGTGGCGTTTGCTCCGGCAGAGCCGGTCTCGTTGCCGGAGCAGATTCTAAATGGAATGACGCTTGAGGAAAAGGTGGAGCAGATGTGCATTCCAGCTTTTCGAAGAGTGGGGAGCGCCAATCCGCTCCTTGGGAATACGGAGCCGGTGACAGAGGTGACGGAGGAGCTTTCCGCTTATCTTGAGAATCACCGCTTTGGGGGAATTCTCCTGTTTGCGGAAAACTGCGAGACACCTGAGAAGACGGCGGAGCTGATCCGTAGCCTGCAGGACATCAACGCAGCACATGGAGGAATCCCGCTTCTGATTGGTGCAGATCAGGAAGGGGGAACGGTGGTTCGCCTTGACTTTGGAACGGCAGGAATCGGAAACATGGCGCTGAGCGCGACGGGCGATCCTGCCTATGCCAGACGGATGGGGGAGATCATCGGGGAGGAGATGCGAAGCCTCGGGTTTAACCTCGATTTTGCACCGTCTGTGGATATCAATAATAATCCGATGAATCCGATCATCGGGCTTCGTTCCTTTTCAGATGATCCGTATGTGACGGCAGCGTTTGGAACCGCTTTTTTATCCGGACTCTCCGAAGTCGGGATGATTGGGACACTCAAACATTTTCCCGGACATGGCAATACGGATACGGACAGTCACTCGGATCTTCCCTGTGTGGACCTGTCCTATGAAGAGCTTGAATGCTGTGAGCTCATTCCGTTCATGGAGGGAATCAGGGGTGGGGCCGAGGTGATCATGACCTCGCACATTCAGTTTCCGCAGATTGAGACCGGGACATATTCCTCCATCTTAAACGGTGAGACGGTCTATCTGCCTGCCACCATGTCCCGAACCATCTTAACGGACATTCTGAGGGATAAATGCGGCTTTGACGGGGTCATTGTCTCGGATTCCCTTGAGATGAGTGCACTTACAGATCATTTTTCCACCGAGGATATCCTGAGGATGACCATCAATGCAGGCGTCGATCTGCTCCTGCTTCCTCCCGTATACAATGACCGCGGATATGAAATCATCAATGGTATGGTTGGAACCATCCTCGGTCTTGTGGGACGCGGGGGAATCGAGGAATCCAGGATAGATGAGGCCGTGCTGAGAATTCTTACGCTGAAAGAGCGTCATGGGCTGCTAGAGCCCCGGGAAACGGCACCGGCACTGCCGGCCCAGTACCCGGCACATGCAGAGGAAGTCTTTGACATGGCGGGGAAGGCCATCACGCTTTTAAAGAATGAAAACGGGGCATATCCGATTTCCTGTCAGGCCGGAGAGCGCGTCCTTGTGATCAGCGGCTGGCCAAGCCGCGCAGGCGCAGGGGATGCGGCTGCCGAGCGTCTTCATGCCATGGGCCAGCTGCAGGATGTGGAGATTATCACGATGGTCATCTCGCAGGAAGAGGATGATTCCGTTATTGAAATGGCAGAAAATGCGGATCATGTGATCGTTCTTTCCTTTATGTCCGCTCCCGAGGAGATGGATCCGTATTCCATGGAGGGCCTGCAGTGTGATGTCATTGACAGGGTGATCGACGCGGTTCATTATGCCGGGCACAGCGTGACGCTGATCAGTGGCTATCTGCCCTATGATGCATCGCGTTATCCCTCAGCAGATGCCATTTTGCTGACCTATGGCTCCACCCGGATGACGGACGCAGACCACGTCCTGCCGGGCAGCATGCCGAATCTGATCGCCGGAATCTGTGCCGCCCTCGGGCTCGGAAATGCAGAGGGATCCCTTCCTCTGGATCTTCCGGAGATTGATGCGCGATACCGCTTTACATCCGAAACTGAATGGGAACGACAAGTGACGCTTCCCCCAAAATAGGTCATATTCCGGCACCCCATTGCCCCAATTTCCTACCAAGCCATAGAGTATATCATGATGAAACAGAAAATCCTTCTCTTGTTTGTTTTGCTTCTTTGCTGTGCAGGCACGGCACTTGCAGAACGCCTTCTGATCAGTACGGATCTGCACATCTCGGATAAAGGAGAGATCCAGAAAACCGCCATGGAGCAGGTGCTGAGTTATGCACAGCAGGCCGATGTCCTGGTCCTGATGGGCGACCTTGCCAATACCGGCTATCCCAGGGAGCATGCGCAGATTGTGGCGGCGCTTGAGAGCGTGGATACGCACCAGACAGAGGTCTATGTATTGCCGGGCAATCATGACCTGAACGGTGAGGCCACGCCGGCGTTTTTTAAGGAGTGCTATCATGCATTTGGATATGATCAGGCGTTTTCAATGGATCCGGGTGGGCTGAGCTATGCGGTCATGACGAGAGGCGGCACCTGCCTTCTCATGCTGGATACCAATGCCTGGGATGAGCAGCGCCGAACCGTGAGTCATGGAGAAATCTCAGATCATCTCATTACATGGGTAAAGGAGACGCTTGAAACGTTGGGAGATACGCCGGTCCTTGTCTTTGGGCATCATCCCCTTCTTCCGTTTGAAGGGAATGATGTAACAGGGAATGCGGAGCCTCTTGTGAGTCTTCTGACGGCCTGCAACGCGAATATCTACTTCAGCGGACACCGGCATTCCAACTATTCCCTGCATCAGGGAACGTGGCGTCAGATCAATGTCGGCATTCCCTGGTCCTATCCTGCCTACGTCGGTCTTGTCACCCTGGATCAGGGAATTCGCTACGAGGCCGTGACCGTCTTTGAGGAAAGAAGTGATGTGCTTTCCATGCTGCGGGAGGAATCCTTTGCACTGGCCAGGAGGATGGCGGAGGGCTCCCTTGAGGGAACGCAGTATGAGAGCGATGAGGAAGCCATTGCCTGGTTTCTTTCCTTCTTTGCCGCGTCTCAGAGAGGCCAGCTGAAAGAACATGCGGAGGAGCTTAAGGCCCAGGCAGGCTATCTGAAATGGCAAAAGGCAGAGGTGCGCTCTGCCGTAAAGCCCTGGGTGCTTAATTCGCTCGAACAGCCGGCGGAGGATTATCACCGGATTGTTCTCAAATAAAAAAAGCTTCCGAATTTCGGAAGCTGGTTTATGCAAGGTTTTCCTCGGCCGGATGCTGGATGCTTTTCTTGATCTCCAGTGCCTTTTCGGGGGAAACCAGAAGAGAAACGAGTTCAATGCCCAGGTCAATGGCGCAGCCAAGGCCCTTGGCTGTTGTGATCTGCCCGTCTGTGACGACGCTGAGGGAAACATGCGTGGCGCCTTTCAGGTGGGATTCCCAGCCCGGATAACAGGTTGCCTTGTGTCCCTCAAGGAGTCCAAGGTCTCCAAGAACGCTGGGGGCGGCACAGATGGCAGCGAGACGTTTGCCTTTGGCCCTGGCATCTTTCAGCAGCGCTGCAAGAGGGGAGTGCCCGGCAAGATTTGCGGTGCCCGGCATTCCACCGGGGAGGAAAAGAACGTCGTAATCGGAAAAGGATGTATTGGCAAAGGTAGAGTCGGCGACGATTTTAATGCCGTGTGAACCGACAATGACCGGGTCATCTGTGATGGAGACAAGCTGAGTATCAATGCCGGCGCGCCGCAGGATGTCAACAACGCCCAGACACTCGACTTCCTCAAGTCCGGGAGCAAGAAAAGCGTATACTTTACTCATAAGCAGAAACCTCCGATGATAATTGAAAAAAGGATCGTGCATGTAACCTGCACTGGAGGACAGAAATGATTAGAAAAGCGACACAGTTGGATCTTGATGGGATTACCGCGGTGGAGGCAGCATGTTTTCCGCCGGCGGAGGCGGCAACGCGTGAGCAGTTTGCGGAGAGACTCCGCTTTTTCCCGGATCATTTCTGGATGATGGTCCGTCCGGATAAAGCGGAGAATCGGATCGGCCATACCTGGGATGGGCAGATCATATCGTTTGTCAACGGGTTTGTGACGGATGAGGAGGACCTCGTGGATGAGATGTTCAGCCACGCCATGGATCACAATGAACAGGGAAAGTGGCAGATGATCTTTGGTGTAGATACACTGCCGGAGTTTCGGCACCGGGGATATGCCGGTATGCTGATCCGGGCGGCCATTGAGGATGCCAGACGCCAGGGAAGAAGCGGTGTTGTCCTGACCTGCAAGGATGAACGGATCGGGTTCTATGAGCAGTTTGGCTTCAGAAATGAAGGCCCCTCACAGTCAACGCATGGCGGAGCCGCCTGGAATCAGATGCGCATCCGATTTTAGCAGGCAGCCCACGGGGCACACTGTCCCTCGGAGCAGATTTTGACAAGCTGTCCATCCGAGAGAGAATAGGCAAGCCCGTAAACGGTTTCCGTTCCGTTTTCGATGAGCAGATAGCTTCCATCTGTCAAAACAAGAAAGCGATGGCCATGGCTGTCCGGATAGGTAATGTCCTCAAACAGTCGTTTTCCGTCCAGCCAGTGGTCTTTGACCATCTGATAGTGGGGAAGGATATTGGTCTTGGTGAGATTCAGCCCCGGAAAATGCCGGAGATACGCGGGATCTGTGGATTCACCGGGTAGTTCGGGCTGTGCATAGACGGTCGTGGCTGCATTCATGCTGCCGGCGCTGATCCCGATGAGGATGCCGGGGAAATTCACGAGCTTTTCCCTGAGGCCGATTTCCTCAAAAAACGCGTGCTGCGTTGGAACATGTCCGCCGCCAAGGAATATGGCGGTATACTCCGAAAGCGCGTCTTTTGAGAGAGAAGGAAACGCTCTGTCCCAGAGATCAAAGCGGGAACAGGGGAGACCGGAATCAGCGAGAGCATGGGCGAAAAAGGAACGCATCTGTGCATTGGCACCGGCATCATCCGGGAAAGCAGTGATCATGAGAACAGGACCATAGGTCCACCGTTTTTTGAGATTTTCCCGAAAGGAATTGGCCTCATCCATGCCAAGTACCTGATAGCTGCCATCAAGGGGCCCCGTTGGACTGGACGTAAGGAAGATCATTGTTCCCTCCTGAAAAAGAGAGACTCCGCCTTTACAGGCGGAGTCTTGTTTTTTGACTCGATCAGCGCTTGACGTTGAAGGCGCCCATTCCCGGATACATGGCAGCATCGCCCAGATCCTCTTCGATGCGGAGGAGCTGATTGTACTTCGCCACGCGCTCGGTACGGCTGGGAGCACCGGTCTTGATCTGGCAGGTGTTGAGAGCAACGGCCAGGTCGGCAATGGTGGTGTCCTCGGTCTCGCCGGAACGGTGAGAGGTAACGGCGGTGTAACCGGCCTTGTGCGCCATCTTGATGGCCTCGAGGGTCTCGGAAACGGAACCGATCTGATTCAGCTTGATCAGGATCGCGTTGCCGGCGCCCATGGAGATGCCCTTGGACAGACGCTCGGTGTTAGTGACGAACAGGTCATCGCCAACCAGCTGGACCTTGTCGCCCAGCTCGCGGGTCAGCTCTACCCAGCCTTCCCAATCTTCCTCATCAAGGCCGTCCTCAATGGAGATGATCGGATACTTTTCAACCAGGTTCTTCCAGTGAGCGATGAGCTCAGAGGAGGTGAACTTGGTGCCGGCCTTCGGCAGAACATATTCGCCCTTCTTGGAGCCCTTCCATTCAGAGGAAGCAGCGTCCATTGCGAGCATGAAGTCGGTGCCCGGCTCATAACCGGCCTTCTCGATGGCCTCAAGGATGACCTTGATGGCTTCCTCGTCGCTGGCCAGGTTGGGAGCAAATCCGCCCTCATCACCAACGGAGGTCGCGAGGCCGCGGCTCTTCAGGATGGCAGCCAGTGCATGGAAAACCTCAGCGCACATACGCAGAGCTTCTGCAAAGGTGGGTGCGCCAACAGGCATGATCATGAATTCCTGAACGTCAACGGTGTTGGCTGCATGAGCGCCACCATTGAGGATGTTCATCATCGGGACAGGCAGACGATTGCCGGAGATGCCGCCGAGGAAACGATAGAGAGGAATATCAAGGGACTGAGCAGCAGCGCGTGCGCAGGCGATGGAAACGGCCAGAATGGCGTTTGCACCCAGATTGCTCTTATCCTTGGTTCCGTCTGCTTCGAGCATAGCAGCGTCAACAGCATAAATATCAGAGGCGTCGAGGCCTTCGATGGCATCGGCGATAACCGTGTTGATGTTCTCAACAGCAGTCAGAACGCCCTTGCCAAGATAGCGGTCGTGGTCGCCGTCACGAAGCTCAAGAGCTTCAAACTCACCGGTGCTGGCACCGCTGGGAGCCATGCCGCGGCCGACTGTACCATCATCAAGAACAACCTCAGCTTCAACTGTCGGATTTCCACGAGAATCGAGAATTTCACGACCTCTGACCTGAATGATCTCTAAATATGCCATGGGAATCTCCTCCTTAATATTGACCGCATTGCGGTCCAATCATTGCATTCCTCCTCCAATATGGAGGAACTGCGTTTCGCAGCGTTACAATTATAATATTGATGCGAATTGATTGTCAATAAAATGTCACCCAAAAGACAGAAAAAAGCAAAAAAACGGGGAAACCCCGGGGAAATGCCGAGGGGATTGACTTTGGAAGGCGAATGAAGGTAGAATGGGTCTGCATATGGCAATCACACAACGTGTCAGGGAAGGATCAAATTCATGAAAATCAGCAAAAAGGATGCGCTTAGCTGGTATACGATGTTTGCAGATATGCAGGAGGAGGACTTCCTTCCCATGCATCAGGAAATCGCGCTCTCCGTCCTCTCACAGATTGAGACGGCGGTGGAAGCGGAGAATGCACGGCGGCTTTCCGAAATTGAGGGCATAAAAAGCCTGGACGGGCGTACCTTCTTTGTCGGGGACACGCGTAAGTTTCCGGCAGGCTGCCGATCCTGCCTCACCGGAACCGGTCTCAGTGCGGTACGAAAGACCAACAAGTGCAATCTTGCCTGCAGATTCTGCTATGACTTTGGCGTCTTACGGCAGATTCCGCCGATTGGTGAGGGCCTTTGGGAAATTGGCGGCGGGAAATACAGAGTAGAGGACATTCCGCTTCTTCTCTCTGTCTCAAATCGCCCCACAGGCATTGCCTACGTGTATCTGGAACCCTTTATGGAAATTGAGATATACGCACCCATCATAAAGGAATTTGCCAAAGCAGGGATTCATCAGCATATGTACACCAACGGAACGCTGTGTACGCGGGAAAACCTCAAAATGCTTGCCGACGCCGGTCTGCCGGAGCTCAGGTTCAACCTCGGGGCCAGCGGCTGTGCCGATGCGGTCATCGACAATATCCGCCTTGCTAAGGAAATGATTCCGAGCGTCGGCATCGAAACGCCGATGACGAGGGAATTTGAGCGTGCGTTCAACAGGAAAAAAGCGGCTGTTTTGAATGCCGGCGCGGACTTCATGAACTGTGCCGAGCTGCATCTCAATGAAAACAATCTCCCGAACTATGCAGGGGAGAACATGTACATGTTCAGGAGCGGATACCTTTCGCCGATCTTTTCTCGCCGGGTGACCTTTGATCTCATGAAAATGGCAATGCGGGAATCCTGGGACATGCTGGTGCATGACTGCTCCAATCATACGAAATTTGCAAGAGATCTGAACCAGCGGGCGAAAGAGGGCGCCTGGTTTGGCGCCAGTACCTATGGATCTGAGTTTGACCGGATTCCCTATGAGGTCTTTATTCCGGTTCTTTCGGATCCGAGCTTTGAATTCCTTGAGGAGGAACCGATCCCGGAATCCTATTTTCTGGATGGCCTGATGATCTGACCACTGGGACAAGAATATGGCAGAAATGCAGAAAACGCTGCATTTCTGCCATATGTTTGCGTAAAAACCGAATTTGAGTCCGAACTTCCTGCGAGCTATTTGAAGAAAAGACCGAAAGTCTTAAACACAATTGACCTTTGTCTCTGCTCATTTGGACGGTCTCTCAAAACACCCGCGAGGGCTTTCCTTGCTTCCGGGGAAACTGTTGTAAACAGGATGTGTGGACATGTGGCAAATGTTTAGATATTTGACCCCTGGTGTAAAAAATTATGAAAAAATGTACAAATGAATGAGCGACTATGCTATAATATAGTGACTTTTAGCTTGAATTGCGCTCATTTTCTGCATATTGTGCGTATGGGTGAAAATGCACACAATATGCGCCTGATGGGAGCTCGTTTTTGACAAATACGATGAGATCATCTTAAGCAGCAAGAATGGTAAAGAGGTGCGGACATGGCAGGAACAGAGACAAACAGAAAGCAGTTTCGACTTCATTGGGGTAAGTATTTTCGCAGCCGTGAGGTAGAACCATACATCCGCTCTCTTGAAAATGAGGTTCAGGGAACGCAAAGCAGAATTAACGCGCTTGAGGAAGAACTGAAAGCGGCTCAGGAAACGGTTGATGTCAAGAACCGTAAGATTGCTGAGCTGAGGCGGATGACCGATGACGCTGAGGAAAAGCTGAAGGAGAGCGGACGCCTGCGTGAGGAGGCAGACCTCAAGCTGCAGCAGATTGACGAGGAGAGCCAGAAGCTCCTTATGCAGAAAGAAGAGCTGCATAAAACAAGGCTTGAGACAAATAAACGGCTCAATGAGGCGGAGCAGCGCGGAAAAGAGATCCGGAGGGAGGCGGAGGAAGCCAGAGCAATGCAGGAGCAGTGCATGGCCTCGCTTGCCGAGATGCAGGAAAGAAACCGGCTGGCCCAGGAGGCTGCGGAGTCGGCGGAGAGCCGCCGGACGCAGGCCATTGCAGATGCAGAGGCCGCGGAGGATTCCCTGAGCGAGACGACGGCGGAGCTCGAAAAGCTGCAGGCTCAGAGCCGTCACATTATTGAGGATGCCGATGTGCAGGCCGAGGTTGCCATCCGCGAGGCAAAAGAAAAGGCAGATCGGATGGTGAACGAGGCCAAGGCAGAATCCGAGCATATTCTGAATGAGGCGGCACGCATTTCCGCCAGCAACAAATCTGCCTTTGTGCCCTATCAGAAGCGGATCGAAGAGCTCGAGAAGGAACTGGCTGATCTTCAGGCGGCAGCGCTCATGGATGACAGCGAGGCCAAGATTCTTGAGATGTACAAAACCCGGCTGGATGAGCTGGAGCAGGAAAACGGACGGCTCAAGCTGGTGCAGGCGGATGGATCCGGTGCGATGCTCAGCCAGTATCAAAGCAGGGTAGAAGCGCTTGAGGCAGAAAATGCGAAGCTGCGTACGGCAGGGAGCGATCCCAGTGTTTATCTGGATCGGATTGCTCAGCTGGAGCGGGAAAACGGACAGCTCAAGGCAGGCGCGCCACTTGGTGAGGACGTCAGCCGGTATCAGCAGCGTATCGCACTCCTAGAAAAGGAAATTTTGGATCTGCAGCAGTACAGTCTGGCCAGCAGTCAGAGTCCGGCCATTGATGCCCTCAAGGCAAACCTTGAGGAAGCACAGCGGGCGTATCAGGATATGCTGACGCAGAATCAGACACTGCATCGCAGAATTGAACAGCAGGAACGGGAAATTGCCGATTATGAAAACGGCATGCAAAACGGCAATGTGAAGGACGCCAATCTGCGGGCACGCAAGATCATCCAGGATGCCCTTGAGGAATCCGGACGGATTCTTGACGAGGCGGAGATGGTTCGCTCCCGTGCCTTTGCTGCCACGAAAGCGGCCTATTTCAATGCTCTCATGTTCCGCCAGAAGCTGGCAGAACAGTTCACGGATATTGAGCAGAGCCTTGACGATTCCCTTGGCATCCTGCGGTCCACGGACATGGTCGCCCTTTCCCCCAGAATGGGATCGGACTATGCACAGGATCCGCGCTGGAACGGAGGCGGAAACAGGGAGGCGGGCAGATGAACCAAACCCTGAAAGCGGCAGCGCTGGCTCTCTTCCTTGTGATCCTCCTGGTGGTGCTTACCGGCTGTCAGAGCCGTGAGACAACGCCCACAGAGACGGTGGAGCAGATCGTTTATGTGACACCGAGCCCACAGCCGGTTCTTTCCGAGACGGCGGCGGGGATTCTGAACGGCGTTGAGACGAGCCAGCTGGTCGTGTCCATCATCTTTGAGGGCTATGCGGATGATGCGGTTCTTGAGGCGATCTGTGATACGCTTGAGGAATATGATCTCGACGGGCTTTTCTTTGTGGACGGCAATACGGCCTATGAGTATCCCCATATGGTGTCCTATCTGGTTGAGAAGGGACATGAAATCGGAAACTCGGGTATGCGGGGGCGCTCCGCTAATGAACGGAATTCCACCAGCGCAAACGTCCACCAGTTTGAACGGACACAGCAACTTATTTATGCAGCCAGCGGCGTCTATCCGACACTGGCCTGTTTCAGCAACAGCAGCTATACGCAGGCTGTGCTGCAGGCGGTGACTGCCAGTGGTCTTTCCGGTGCTGTGAAGCCGGATATCTATCTCAACCGGAGCAGCTTTGTGGAACGTGAGGAAGTGGATACGTTCGTAGAAAGCCTTGTCCGGGGAAGCATCATTTCGATTCATCTTGGCAATGCCACCGGCGGATTCGAGGCGGCCAATGAGGATCTTGTCGGTCGTGTCTCTCTGGATCCAACGCCCAGCATTCTGGATGAGGAGGAGAAGATCAGCACGACGGACCTGCATATCAGTGAAATTCTGCGCTGGCTCGTCGATTCGCTGGTGCTTAACCACTATACCATTGTGACGCCGCGGGAGCTGCAGGAGGCAAAAACCAATCTGATCGGAACGGAGATTGCGCTGCCTGACAACTACAGCAGCCGTCTCGTTCTTTCGAATTACTCCCTGCCCAAAACCGACACGCCCCTGGGCGTAACGGTGACGCGGGGCTCTCAGGCAGATGACTTTTATGATACGGTCTTTGTCGGCGACTCCATCATGGCCAATCTCATGAGCTATGTCAACTGGCGCAGGGAGCGCGATCAGCTGTTCTGGGATGGGGCCAAATTTCTGGTCTCCTCCAAGCTGACGCTTGAAAAGGCGCTCATCTCGGATGAGGGCGCGGCGGTGCTGCCGATGGTCGATGAGCGGCGCGTGCATATTGATGATGCACTGAAGCTGCTGGGGGCGAGGCGTGTCTATATTTGCCTGAGGCCGGAAAATCTGCGTGCCTATTCGGAGGAGCGGTATCTGGCCAATCTCAAGGTCCTGATTTACCAGATTCGTCAGAAGAATCCGAATATTGACATCATCCTGCTGTCCATCCCGCCGGTGATTGCCGCACGCAATGCGACGCCCAGCAACTGGCAGGTCTTCAATTACAACCTGATGGTCTGCAAGATGTGCGTCACCCACGGAATCACCTTCCTCGATACCGCATTTGCGCTCAGAAATGAAAAGGGCGCACTGCGGGAGGATTACTGTCTGGACCCGGACAGCTACGGCTCCCATCTCAACGATGCGGGCTGTGAGGCACTGCTCAATTACATCAACAACAACATTCCATAAACCCAGAGGAAAGGAGGGAGAGCATGCAGCGAACGCAGGAGCAAAAAGAGGAACGCAGGCAAATCAAAATTGCTTTTGAAATTCTGACACTGACGATGCTGCTGTTTCTCCATGTCTTTCTCTTTGGCCAGACCTTAAACGAGGAAAAGGTGGTCGTTGAGACGTTCCCGTACAAGTATGTGGACGCGTATGATGACCATCTGCTGCATGCGGCGGATGCCCAGGGCTTCCTTGAGACGCAGTATGGGCAGCAGCACTTTGCGGCGATTGCCTATCCCACCATTTCCTCAAACCCGACAGGGGACCAGGTGTCCATCAACACCTTCCGCATTCAGATGGAGGCACTGAGGCGCTCCGGGTATACCAGCATTATGCCCATTGACGCAGAGACGTTTTATGAGCTTGGCGCCGGTCTGCCCGAAAAGGCGGTCATGATTATTCTTTTGGATGCAGCGGAGGAGAGCATTACGCAGGTTGAGGATATCCTGAACGGTGTGGGCTTCTCTGCCGTCGTCTGCAATTATGCGGATGAAATCGGACAGGATGGCATCCTGTCCGCGGAAACGCTGAGGCGTCTTCAGAACACGGGCCGTATCCGGATTGGTACCCGCGGATACAGCCGCAGCTATATCAATGCCTTTGATCGCTATGGCAATTATCTTGGAAATCTCAGCGCGGATGAGTTTGACGCCCTTGAGGCGTATATTGACGATGACTACGAGTACGCTGAGACGGATTATGTCCGTGACGAGGATCGTATTCCCTCGGAAACCGAATCGGCGCTGAGACTCAGGATTTCGAACAGCTATCAGAAGATCAAGGATGTTTATCAGAGCATCCTTGGCACCATGCCGCAGATGTTTGTCTTTACGGCGCCCAATACCGGTGCCTTTGGCTATGTGGAAGTGGCCTCAAGAATCAACGGAAACAATATCCGTGAGGATTATGGCATCAACTTCAACCGTCAGGGCACGGCGCTCAACACCATTGGCTCCTCTGCGTATGACCTCAGCTATATCTATGTGTCCGGCAACCAGGCGGTCAACCACCTCATGATGCGCCTGTGGGATGATACCGGCGACGACGTGATGTTCTCGGTGGGCAATGAAACCGAGGCGGAAAAATGGATGCTGGTCAAAGGCGTGGCGGAATTTGGAAACAGCAATATCACTCTTACCTCGGAGCCGAATGGAGATGCAACCATCGCGCTGCGCGGACTTATGATTGATGACTGTGACCTCTCCGTCCAGCTGCGCGGCAGCGCCGCGGGCCGGCAGTCCGTGTATCTCAGGACGGACCGGAATACCCGCGCCGGGATCGAGGTGTCCATAGAGGATGGTTCCATTTATATCAGGGAGGCCGGGCAGACACTTGAAACCTGGTTCCAGAGCGAGCTTCCCTTCATGCAGGCGACGCTATCGCAGGAAGAGGAAGAGCTGAGAAGCCGGATCGCCTATGCACAGGCCATTCTTGAAAATGAAACGGATGCTGTTGCACGGGCTGAGGCGCAGAATACCATCAATCAGCTGCGGCGCATCAAGGTGAACAGCATCTCGGATGGTGCAGAAGCTGCGGAGGTGCGTTACACCTCAGCGTCCCGTACCAACATCACCCTGCGCATTCGCCTGATCGGCAGTGAGCTCAGCGTATGGATCAATAATGTTCCTATTGTGAGCGGACTTGCCGTTACCTCAAGCGGCCGTGGCGTCGTCGCTCTTGGTGCCGGTGTGACCAAGGGAACCTATGATGCCATGGATCCTGCCGATGTGGCAGATGGCATCTTTGAGGGGCTTGAGATTACGCCGGTCAATGCCGCCAATTCGATCTACTATACCTACACCACCAGAATCAGCACAGCCAGCAAGAGCGTGTCGGAGACCATTTCCTCCTTTGTTTCGAATGCCGTTCAAAGGGCGAGAAACCTTTTCACGCTGAATCGCTGAGGATAGAGAGCAACCGGGAAAGGAGGCGTTCTCATGCGCAGAACACAGGCGATGACGGTCGCACTGTTTGTAACGATGGCCGCAGTTGTCGTCATCATTGCCTTTATGCTGAGGGACCGCTCCGGCAATACGAGTACCGGACGCGCAGGCTCGGAGGCGAATACGAGAGCGCTGGTTTCCGTTGGCGAAAACATGACAGCGGAGGACCTCAACGACGCGCTGGCGCGCTTTCGGACCATTACGGATGAGGATGCGATCGGCATCTCGGAGACCATGCCGCGGTTTACCGGCGAGCGTGTCAAGCTGGTGTTCACCGGCAGCGGCTCGACGGAGATGATTGAGGCACTGGCGAAAGTGCTTGAGGAGAGAACTCTGGCGAGCACCTTCTTCTTTACCGAAAATGAACTGAGAACCTCACAGCAGGGCATTGAAGTCCTGCTGGACCATGATATGGAGGTTGGCCTCCTCTATGACAATCAGGCGGGCAGCATGACGGGCTCCCGTGGGGATGAGCTTGTGGCCAGCCTTTGCTCCCTTTCCTTCCTGTTTCGTGCCGGCTATAACCTGATCCGGGTTCCGGTCATGAGCCGGGAAACGCCCAGTATGGTGGCACGGCGCGCCGCCACAGCCTGCGGATTTTCCGAGATCGTGGTGACACATTCGGAGATCAGCCTGGATGACTGTACCTCGGCTGCGGTGGCACAGCGCCTCCTGATGGGCGTTGAGCGCGGGGACATCGTCCGCGTTCATCTCAACGCAGGCAATGCGGAGATGGAGGTTGAAAACCTCACCAATCTGCTTGAGGCACTGGCGGCAACCAATACCAGAGTGAAAGCGCAACAACGCCTGGCCGTATGGTCTACGGACTGGGGCCTTGCCTATCCGGTTCGCCGTCTAGATACGACGGAGGAAGGTGCGATTTTCACGTTCCAGGACCTTGGAAACCAGGAAGAGCTGACCTATGTTCTTCAGACCCTCAAGGAGCTGAACGGAAAAGGCGTCTTTTACATCACACTCAAAGAGGCCGTGCATGAGAAGGAAAAGGTGCGGCAGGTGCTGGCTGAGAACCATCATCTGGGCATCTTTATCCCGGACATTGACTCGCCGACGGCCGAGGAATACCTGACGGAGATGATTGCCGTTGAGGAGGAAATCCGCCTCCAGTACGGTTACAATAATGAATTACCGGTCTATGTGCCCTATGATCAGGAATTCAATCTGCTGAAAGCGGCCAGTGCGGGCGGTTTTTCGCTTGCAACGGCATATCTTTTCCCGGTTCGTCCACAGGATACACGAAGGGTGGAGGACGAAGAGGAAATTATGGCGGACATTCTCTCGCGCTTTGACCGCACGGTCAACCGCGGTGAGCTGGTGCATTTTGACATGAATCAGTTCATCTACAGCAATGAGATGACCGGAAAGCTGATTAAGTGCTTTGCCGAGCAGCGCTGCGTCTATCCGCTCAAGACCTATTCCGTGATGCTGAATAATGAAGAAAAGCGGTATACGTATCCGCTGGATGATACTCTGGTGATGCCGGAGGTCCGCAACCGAATCCGCCGCGGACAGATGCGCGGGACCGTGATGAGCGAGATGGAGAGCCACTATATCGGATCTCCGTGGCTGTCAAAGCCTGAGCAGCTGCTTGATTTCTCGGATGCTGAGATTCGCACGATTGACAAGACCGACATCATTAAAAACGGGAAAAACGAGGTATACCTGACGTTTAATGAAGCGGATCTTGATGCGATTGTCACGCCGCTTCTCCATACACTGAAACGGCACAATGCCAAGGCGACCTTCTTTGTGAGAACCGAGACCGCAGACTGGAACCCCAATCTGATGCGTGCGATTGCCGAGGAAGGGCATGCGATTGCGATCCGTGCGGATACGACCTTCTCAAAGGTCTACACGGCCGGGGCAACGGGATCGGGGGATGATATTCTCAGAAACCGCGAGGTGGCCATGCGTGCCCTGCAGAGTGAATTCAAAAATGCCTATGATACGCTTGCCAAGATCCTGGGCGATATCACGCTGCGCGGCGGAAAGCCCGCGCTGACCACCTATTTCAGGCCGACACTGGATAAGATCAACTCCGTCGGTATGAGTGCCGCATTTGACAGCGGCTTTACCTGGTCGGTAGGCGGCTCCTATCTGAACATTGAGGTCGTGCCTAAGAATCCTGCTCTCCTTGCAGAGGATGAGGACGAGGAGGAAACGATTGAATGGATGTACGATGACAACATGCTGGCCAATATGATCAGCGCGACAAAGAACGGTGCAATCCTGTCCATCTCCTATCTGAATGATGAGGAAGTGGACTTGCCGGACATCGTCGATCAGTATCTGGATGCCGTCAGCGGAAAGTTCACCTTTGCGCCGCTGACCAATGCCCTTGACTGATCCGGTGGGATCCGCCACGGCGACAAGAAATCCATGAACATCCGGCCAGCACCTGGCTGGTCAACGGATGTTTCTATGAAAGAGGCTTTGGGAAAGGGGGATGCCTGTGAATGGATGGAAGCAGCAGCTTCGGCTGACGCTTGTTCTGCTCATCATATGTTCTGTTTCACTTTCGCTGGGACTGATGCTAAAAAACAGGAGGCAGTCATCCGGCAGCTCAAATACTACCCAGTCCTATGTTCCGTATCAGGCCATCAGCCAGACCGGTCTGCCTGCCACGACTGCAGGAATCATCACCGAGTCCGTGCGGACAACGCCGGTGCCCACCTCAGCCATCAGCCGACTTGCCAGTGAGCAGCAGGTGACGCTGGTATCGGTAAGCGGAAAAGCCGGTTCCAGGGCTGCACAGCTGGTGGATGCCAATAAGGGCCGCTCTGCGGAAATCGTTTCGCAGATCTATACCATTGAAAAGGGCATCTGTCTCACGTTCCAGGGACTCGGATCCTTTGATGAACTCAAGAATGTACTGAACGTCCTGACGGAAACGGGAAGCGTCGCAACCTTCTTTGTGACCTTTGAAGACCTTGATCAGAATGCCGATATGGTCAAGACCATCGCCAGTGCCGGTCAGGCTGTCGGCCTTGCCGTCAACACCGGACGGTTTCTGACGACGGAGGATCTGCTGGCGGCCATCATTGAAGCGGAAAACAAGCTGAGAACGGAGATCGGATTCAGCGGCAGGGTGTGCCTGAGGCAGCTGACGGGAAGCCCGTCCACTATGCTTCGCCTTGCAGCCAGTGCAGGCGGATATACGGTTCTCTCTCAGACGAGAACGGTTCTGACGGATGCCACAGCCAATCTTGGCACGGCGGCGCAGATCTGCACGGCGGTGCTGGGAAATGACACACTGGGACGCGGGGAAATCCTGCATTCCGAGCTTGGCAGAACCAGCAGCAATACGCTCCTGAGCGGCATTGTGCGCCAGATCATGAATCGCTATACCACACTGCCGGCGCTTGGCATCAATGACATGATGACCAACCTGCAGTATCTCTATGACTATCCCGTTGCAAGCAGCAACATTCTCTCTACCGTGAAGGGAAAGATCCGCTCCGGTCAGCTGACCGGGGAAACCATGGCGGTAATTGAAAAGCGCTATATCGGTATCGACTGGATGCGGGGCAAGGGCTATCTGCCTGGCTTTACCGACGATGAACTGCGCCGCCTTGACCGGACGGGCGTCATCAAGAATGATCGCGACATGGTGTTCCTGACCTTTGACGGATGGGGAACGGATGAGCGGATTGAGGAACTGCTTGAGGTGCTCAAATCGCATAACGTCAAGGCAACCTTTTTCATCCGCACGGCAGATGCGGCCAAGAATCCGGGACTGCTGAGGGAAATCGGCCTGGCCGGACATACCATCGGCAGCAATACCCATACCGGGTTTTCTCTTGCAAACTATAAAGCCGCCAACACATTCACCGAGCTTACCGCCTCGCAGATCAAGGCGTTGCGGGAGGATCTGGTCAAGAGCTATAATTTCCTTGAAAATACGGTGGGGGATCTCAGCTCAGGCGGACGTCCGGTGCTCTCGACACTGTTCCGTCCACCACTTCTGGCAGCAAGCCGGAACGGACTTGAAACCGTATTCGGATGCGGATTCTCGTACAGCGTTTCGGGATACTTTACCTTTGAGTATTCCGGAATCCGGAATGCGGACAACTTTGTCAGTACACTTAATATGAAAATCAAGAGCGGACAGATTTATATTTTCCATCTGGACGACATGCCTGAATTCATGCCCGGTGCCATTGATTCGTATCTCACGAAAATGGAGGGCGGGCGCAAGCAGTATCGTTTTGTTTCCCTGGCGGAAGTTCTGTAATCAACAAGTCAAAAGAGGAGGATGAGATATGGAGGCATATCTGGCGAGCCTTAGGTTTACCACGGCTTCAGGGCTGGTGTTTATTCCGTCGCTGCCGAATCTTTTTCTCATCCTGGTCTTTTTGATCTGCACCATGCTGATGATTTTCTGTGGCGTGCTGCTGGGAAAAGTCAATATCTGCATGTATGTCGGCATTTTCATGGCGTATCTTTCCCTGCAGAACCTGCTGCCGATCTTTACCGGCGCGGCGATGTGGATCCCGCTGCTGGTATTGCCGGGTGCCTTTTCCGCAATCATTGCCTATCTGATTCTGACGTTCATTCTCTGGCTGATTGATTCGAGCGGGGATGAGCTGAGCGACGAGGCAATGCGGGTATTTGGCGTCATCTATGCCTCGGCCGGCGGAATCCTGATCGGTTTGTTCCTTTATATTTTCCTGACCCACAGCTTCATTATTATTATCCTTGTCAGCGGTTCCCTGATCGCCCTTGGCATCATCAATGAAAACCGCCTTGTCAAGAACCGACATCGGTTCAAAACCTACAATGACCTCTATGATCTTCGTGTCGAGGGCTATACCATGAAGGTCAAGAAGAAGGAAAAGAAGCATCCGGCGTATCAGACAGCACAGGATGTCCAGATTACCGGCAGCGGTGAATCGAAAACCCGCAAGCGTGATCAGGAACGGAAAAAGGCAAAGGAAGCCGAGCGAAAGAAGGCCGCAAAGGCGCAGGCGGCGGCTGAGCCGGCAGAAAACAACAAGAAGAAGGATAAGCCGATCCGCCCGAAACGCGTCAAGCGTGGGCGCCTCAGATGGGGGAAGGAGGACAAGCGTGCAGGATCTTGAACGGTATGAGTCCAAATATCTCCTCAATTTTAAGGAAGCACTGCTGATTCAAAAGCGTCTTGAGCAGTACATTAAGCCCGACAAGTATTCAGAGGGAACCGGGTATCGTGTGCGCTCTATCTACTTTGACACCATCTTCAACCGGGATTTTTACATGCGTGAGGAAAGCGCCTCGCATCGTCGGCATATTCGTATCCGCACCTATCCGGATGCAATGGATACCATCTCCCTTGAGCTCAAGGAAAAAAACGGAGTGACCATACGAAAGCGCATCCTTCCTGTGACCAGGCGGATGACCCAGGAGATGCTTTCCGGGGACTTTCGCTGCCTGAAGCAGCATAAGGATCCGTTTGGCCGTATGCTGTACCGGGAGATGACCCTTGAGACGTATCGGCCGGTCGTGATGATTGAATATCAGCGAAAGGCCTATGCAAGGGAGGAAAACAACACGAGGATTACCTTTGATTCCTGCATTCGCTCGAAGGAAGGGAACCTCGATCTCTTTGATCCCCAGCCGTTTCTGGCGCCGGTGGGGCATCAGGGGGAGGTCATCATGGAACTGAAATATACGGATTTCTTTATGAGTGATCTGAAAAGCGCCGTCGGAACCCGCCTGCTCCGTCAGGAGGCGGCCGGGAAATACCAGAGATCGAGAATGATCTCTATGTCAGGGAGGAATATTCTATGAATTCTGCCACCAACATCCGTGAAATCCTCAATGATTTCTTTTTGAGCGGTATGACCGGCGATACGCTGACGATCATCCAGATTCTGTTCAATATGGGTGCCGCGCTTCTGATCGGCCTCCTCATCTTTGTCGTTTACCGCGTGACACACACCGGTGAGGTGTACAGCGCCCGGTTCAATGTGTCCCTTGTCATGCTGGTGCTGGTTACCACCATCGTGATGACGGCCATCGGCAGCAATGTGGCCCTTTCCCTTGGTCTGGTGGGTGCCCTGTCTATTGTGCGGTTCCGCACGGTTATTCGCGACAGTCGTGATACCATGTTCATCTTCTGGTGCGTGGCCGTCGGTGTCTGCTGCGGTGTTTCCTCCTACGTTCTTGCACTGGTGGGCTCCATGTTTGTCTTCCTGTACCTCATGGTCTGCGGCATGATCCGGGAGAATGAGCGCATTCTCATCATCATTCGCGGGACCGCCCAGAGCCTCAATGATGCCGAGCGCGTCGTGGCCCAGCACTATGCGCAGAAAGCGGTTCTGCGTGTGACCAACATCAACTCTGCCGAGGGAACGGGCGAGGCAATCTATGAGATTGCCTCCAATGTGCGCGAAAAGTATGATCGCTCCGGCGGCACGGTGGAAAGCCTTCTCGTGGGCACCCGCGGCATTTCCTCCATCAGCATTGTGCGCCAGGAGGATGAGGTTTCTCAGTAATCACCGGGGATCTATCCCCGAATGCAGGCAGCTTTCCGGAGCTTTCCCGGGAAAGCAGAGGCGGATTCTCTGTAATCACCCGCCGGAAGGATTCCGGAAACGCAGTTGCCTGCAAAGGAGAACGAAACTATGGTACGATCAAAACGGATTCTTATACCGGTCACCATTGTGGCCATCCTGGGAGTCTTTTTGATTGCCTTTCTGTATTTCAGTATGAACAGAGATGGGGAGAGGCATCAGGCTGCCTCCCTGTTCTATGAAAACAGTCTGCAGGCGGCAGACATTTCCGTGGATGCCTTTGCCTCCATGGATCAGGACTACAATATCGGACAAAACTTTACCAGCAATCTTCCGATCTTTATCTTTGTACGGGGAAATGAGAAGGAGAACGGATGGGAATCCGGCCTTCTTGAGATCTATGACTGGGGCGATGACAACAACCTCTTTGTTTCTCCGACCACCTCGGTTTCCGTCCGCCTCAAAGAGGAATCCGTGCGAAACGGTATAAAGCCGGATATTGACATTGAAATGGACGGGAAAGCCGGGGAGATGACCGGGGTTTCCCTTCTGGGGCTTGCGCCGGACCAGACGTGGCATCTGAGCAGCATGCGAAATGATACCAGCATGGTTCGTGATTATACCGCCTATAGGACGGCGTCCATGATCATGGAGGAGGTCCCGAGAGTGGCCTACTGCGAGGTGCTCTATGAAGAGGGTGGCGAGATCACCTATCAGGGCCTTTATGAGCTCACCGAAACGGTCGGAGTAGGGCAGGGCAAGATCGAGGTCAAGGAGCCCCAGGAAAACATGGTCCGGGTGCCCTACTTTGTGGTCAGTGATACCAGTCGCCAGGGCAAAATCATCGGATCACGGCAGCTGGAGACGCGGTATCAGCGGGCGTATACCTCCCTTTTGTATCCGCCGGAGGAAAGGCTCTCCCAGGAGCAGATGCGGTATATTGAAAACCGGTATCAGACGATTACGGATCGCGTTCACAATCTGGATGATTATACCGTTGTCCTTGATGTGGATGCGCTCATCGACTACTATATTGTCAATATGTACTTTGGCAATTATATGGCCGGGAAAACCAATACGTACCTGACGGATTCCCCGGAGGGAAAACTAAAGCTCGGACCGGTCTACGGATTTGAACTGGCCCTTGGTAATGATCAGGGAACGGCGTCGGACCCAGAGAAGGTCAGCTTTGACGGCATGCTCTTCCTTGAGGATCTGGTGGCTGACAGCAGCTTTGTCTCGCAGTTCCTTGACCGTTTTGTCGAGCTGAGACGAACGGTGCTGCGGGATCAGGTGATCTTTGCCTTTATAGATGAGGCACGGGATTACTTAAGCGTCGCCAAGCAGCGGGATGACCGTCGCTGGCGAGGCGATGAAACGACGACGGAAATTCCGGCCATTTATCGCTCCGGCTCCATT
>JAFUZM010000331.1 GCA_017476605.1 Clostridia bacterium | reverse complement strand
TTTGCATTCTCCAACCAGCAGGATATCCTTATCATTTTTTCCCAGCACGTCGATCTCGATCTGTTTCTTTTCTCTTTTATCGTTCAGGATGATGTTTTGATATTCTGTGATATCCGTTACTACTGGAACATCGCCCTGTCCAACATGGATAAAAAGATATGTTTTTGCCATTTTTTCAAACACTTTTCCCATGAAATCATGCAGGTGTTCTTTCACATAGGCGTGATAGAATGCTTCTCCATTTCCTGCGTTAATCAGGCTGGATGCTCTGTTTACATATCTAAACCAAAACTCCAGCATGCTGTCATTCAGAACATAATATGGCTTGCCGGATGCTATCCTTTTCTCGAGTATTTCAGCGTTGACCAATATCTTCAAAGGATATGTCACTTCATCCACGCCAATGCAGGAGGCGATTTCTCCGTTTTTTGTATGTCCCGTTGCAACGGCGGAGATGATGCTGTTATAGAGAGCGGGGTTTTGCTTATCGCTTGTTACAACGGTCTTTACCTGTTCCTCTGAAAAATATCCGCCAATGGAATAAAACTGATTGATCACATTCTCTTCAAGATTAAGCCGTGTGTCAAACTGCTCAATGTATTTTGCCACACCACCCGTGAGACCATAACATATGGCTTTTTCTTCGAATGAATATCCATCAAGGAATTCTGCGGTTTCAAGATAATTGAGTGGTCGAAGTTTTAGCTCAAGGTTGCTCCGTCCATGCAGTGGCGCTGATTCCGCAAGCACTTCATCCTTCATGAAGCTGACGAGAGAACCGCAAATGATAAAGAACAGATTGCCATTTTCCCATTTGGTATCAATCACTTTCTGAAGAACGGACTGAATATATGAGCACTGCTTTGCCAGATAGGGATATTCGTCAATGAAAAAGATGATCCGCTCTTCCTGAGCCCTTGTCCCAACGAAATCAAAGAGACTTTCGAAGCTGTTAAAATGGATATTGCCGGCCATATCCGGAGACAGCGCCATCAGGACCGACTCTGTCATCATGGACAGCAGCTCCTTTTCTTCCCTCTCAACAGCAGTGAAGGAAATATGACGGCAGTCATGCTCATGTATGAACTTATTGATAAGCGTGGTTTTCCCTATCCTGCGTCTGCCGTATAGAACGGTCATAACAAAGCCGTTTTGCTCAAACTTGCGATCAAGAAGCATTAGCTCCTTTGTCCGGCCTCTGAAATGTACCATCACGATCACTTCCCTTTTATTCGAAATCGATTTTGCCGAAACACGTTTCACCGAAATCAATTTCGGTAGATTCATTATAATCATCCGCACTTTAAAAAGCAATGGACATTCAGATTTTATTGCTGAAATGTGAAATGCAGAAAACCCGTCTTCAAAAAAATGAAGACGGGTCAGATTACGCAAGATGCATGAAGTGAATCAGGAACACCCACGCCAGTCCATAATAGCTTATGACGGCAACAAGGTCATTGACTGTTGTTATCAGCGGACCGGATGCCACGGCAGGATCAACATGAATCCTGCTGAAAAACATGGGAATCACCGTTCCGCTAACACCGGAGATGAACATCGCCAGTACCAGCGCAGCTCCGATGCACATGGAAATCTGGAAGGAACTACCCCAGGCCATCTGTTTCCCAAAATGAATGTACAGACCGCAGAAGAGCACCGCCAGTACTCCAAGGACGAGACCATTGCAAAGTCCGACCCTTCCCTCTTTCACGATCAGTTTCACTTTTTGCCATGCAGCCAGTTCCTCATCCGACAAAACGCGGATGGTCACTGCCAAAGACTGCGTCCCGCAGTTTCCGGCCATCGCAAGAACCAGTGACTGGAACGCTACCAGGATTGTGAGTGCAGACATGACCGGTTCAAAAACAGCAACAACCGAGCTGACGACAAGGCCGAGTGCCATAAGAATGGCCAGCCATGTGATGCGCTTTTTCATGCTCTGCAGCAACGGTTCGTTTAAATCCTCTTCTTCAGTAAGACCTGCCAGTTTGACATAATCCTCGCCCATTTCCTCATCGACAACCTCGACGAGGTCCTGGCTGGTAATAACACCCAGCAGTTTTTTCTCCCGGCTGAGAACCGGTATGGAGTCCTCACTGTAATCTTTCAGTTCCTCTATGCACTCGCTGACCGTTTCATAATCATACACATAGGGATAGGATGTTGTGATCAGCTCATCCAGGTCATCGAATTCACGCGCCCGGATGAGATCCTTGAGCGGAATCGCCCCATAAAAGGTTTGATCCCGATTGAGAACATAAATGGTCTGCAAATTGTCATTTTCAGCTGCCTGACGGACCAGTGCCCGCATTGCCTGCTTGACGGAAAACCCTCTTGTAATGGCAATGTAGTTGGTCGTCATCTTGCTGCCGATTTCATCCTCATCATAGGACTGAATCAGATTAATATCGCGCCGGCTGTCCTCATCCATTCGAGCAAGAATCGCGTCCTGCTGCTCGGTATCCAGATCCTCAAGGAAATCAACGGCATCATCCGCGTCCATGCTTTCGACGATGTCCGCAGCCTTCTCTACGTCCAGTTCAGCCACGTACTCTGCGGGATCATCCAAATAAGCAAAGATCTCGGCAACCGCTTCCGGTCCAAGAATGCGGTACATCCTCAGACGTTTTTCCTTGGTTAAAAGCGGAAGAACATCCGCTATGTCATTGGCATGATAGTTTTCGAGTCGTTCCTTCTTTTCGCGAAGATCGAGATCACTGTACAGCATCTGCGATATTTCTTCTGCGTAATCCGGACGCTCCATCTTTTCTTCCTCTTCTTGTTCGACCCTTTCTTCATTATCGTCCACGTCGCATTCCCTCCCAATCTTTCAACAGTTACGCCCACTGTCGTATTGGTATAGGCCGCATACAAGGATCATCTGAACCGTGACATCCGAGATAAGACAAGCTTATCCGGTGGTATCTCGGTGCATTCATGACCTGTACTGTCCTGACCGTCCACTTGTCTCACCTCTCATTTCATCACTTTACATGGGCAAACCCATTATACCCCGATTCTCTCTGTCTGAACACCCCCAAATTTTCCTCCATACTCAAAGTGTTCGTTACAGAAATGGCATAAAGCAATATCACACCGCAGCATCCGCGGCAGAATAAAGAAAACGCCCGGATCTGGCCGGGCGATCATGCGTGCACCTCATAGTAATAGAGACAGATGTTTTCATAATGTCCATCTTTCATTCGGAATCCTCCCGGAATCGTCCCGAGAAGCTGAAATCCCAGGCGTTCATACAAATGCCTTGCATGCGTATTGGATTCGACAACCGCATTGAACTGAATGAGCCGAAATCCAAACTGTCCGGCTTTCATCATGCAGTCCTTTACCAGTTTTTCACCGATATGCTCGCCTCTGCTTTCTTTCAGGACCGCATAGCTGGCATTGCCAATGTGCCCACATCTGCCGATATTATTCGGATGAAGAATATACAGTCCATAGATCTGACCATCCTCAGAAGCCACCCCGGTATAGGTTTGCTGTGCAAAAAACTCTGTACCTGTTTCAATATTGAGGTTCTCTTCCTGAGGAAATGCTTCTCCATCCTCTACGACCTGATTCCATATTTCAATCATCTGCGGAATGTCATCGGCCTGATACTTTCGAACTTCCATTAGTGTCTCCTTTACTGCAAAATCCAACTTCTGCATGAATGACATATGTTTTTCTGCCCATGGACTTAACGCCCAAAACTGCACTGCTACATTCTCTTTTCAATGGATTCAATCAGAGAAATGCTATGAAAGATGGCTGTTTCCATTGTTTCCCGTCCGGCAGTTTTCGGATGCCTCGTCCTTTTTGATTTTTGACATTGGCCTATAAAAGTAAGGAGATTGTAAAAGATACATAGGGGCTTTGTCAAGGTACAGGGAAAGGATCACAGCCTTTTCTTTTGCAAATGAGCAGGAATCCTGATCGTCAAGCGGTAAATCCTGCAAAGAAATCAGAAAAAATCAAAAAAAGGGATTGACAGTTCTAGTGCAGTGGTGTACTATTCATGCAGTACACCGATTCTCCTTCATTTTTGAACATCTCGTCATTCTCAGTTTTCGCAGCATTCTTGTCCTTTCAGATGGACAATTGCTTGATGACTGTCCGGCACAAGGCAATGTAAAAGAGTGAAGATCGCTGTATTTTTCCGAGAATCCCATGAAAGGAGGAATTGTCATGGATTTTGACTCCATGAGTCCCATTTGGGCTCAGGTTGTAAAACGCATCAAGAGTGAAATCGTCACGGGCAAACTCCCTCCAGGATCAAAGCTTCCTGGAGGACGTGACCTGGCGCTTCAGTACAAGATCAATCCCAATACGGCTGCCCGTGTTTATCAGGAGCTGGAACGGCAGGGCATCTGCCAGACAAAGCGCGGTCTTGGAACATATGTCACCGAGGATGCAGCACTCATAGATGCATTGCGGTCCTCCATGGCAAAGGATGCACTTGAACAGTTTTTAACCTCTCTCTCTGCAATCGGAATGAGTGCACAGGATGCCATTCAGATTCTTGAAAACAGAGTGAACCAAAGCAGCGTTGACTGCTAAAAATCATACAGGAGGAACACGATATGCTGAAAAGCATTGAACTCACAAAGAATTTCGGCTCCAAAACAGCTGTTGACCATGTTTCGCTGACGCTTAACGCAGGTCACATCTATGCGATGCTGGGACCAAACGGAAGCGGAAAGACCACATGGATGAAGATGGCTGCAGGACTCATTAAGCCCACCTCAGGCTCTGTCCTGTTCATGGATTCCCCAATCAATATTTCAAGCCGGGCAAAAATCGCATACATGTCAACAGAACCTTACTTCTATTCGTACATGACCATTCGTGATGCCGGCAGGTATTACGAAGACTTCTTTGAGGATTTTTCCTACAACCACTATTCTGACATGCTTGCCTCAATGAATCTTGAGGAGAAGCAGAAAATCACGTCGCTCTCAAGCGGTATGGTTGCCAAAATGAAGATCGCACTGACCCTCTCAAGAGATGCCAAAGTCTATATGCTGGATGAACCCTTTAACGGAATTGATCTGCTGGCAAGAGATGAAATCAGAAACTGCATCCTTCTCGCTGCAAAACCGGATAATCTGCTCCTTCTCTCCAGTCATCTGGTTGAGGAAATGGAAGCCATTGCGGATCAGGCCGTCTTCATCTATAACGGCAGGCTGATCGAAGTTCGGGATCTTGAAACCATGCGCGAAACAGACGGAATCTCAATGGCAGATCGCTATCGCGAAATCTATGGTCATGTGGAGGCGAAAGAATAATGGGAAAACTGTTAAAATACGAACTGCGCAAGTCGCTCTTCTCCAAGGGAATCATCGTTGCCCTGACGCTTGTCCTTGAGCTTGCCTTTTTAATCGGATGCGCCATTCGCTCCGAGGAAACGTTCACCATCACCGCATCCCTGCTCTTTGTGCTGGGTGTTACAAGTATCACTCTCATGGGTATTCTGAGTGTCATCATGCTGCATCAGGATATGAATACAAAGCAGGGATACATGCTCCTCATGACACCCAACAGCTGCTTTAAGATTCTGGGCGCCAAGGTCCTGGAATGCGGCATTTCGCTGATGCTTGCCGGTGCCTTTTTCTTCATTCTTGGTCTCATTGATGTCAATCTGCTTTTAAGCATGTACAACAGAAGCATCATTGATCTCTTTCTCAGCTTAATGCAGTCGATCAATGAAGACCTCACTTTTACCGTCCAGAATGCGGCAGCCCTGCTCTTCTCCCTGATCTCAGGATGGCTGAGAATCATCACCTGTGCCTACCTAGCGGATGTGATCTCCTCCTCCCTGCTGAAGGGGAAGAAAGCAAATCTTGTCGTTTCCTTCATTCTCTTTGTTCTCATCAACATCCTGCTGAACAGAATCGTTTCACTTATTCCAGGAAGCAATTTTACGCAGATTACCCTCTTCCTTGTCCAGGGAGTCTTTTCTCTTTTCTTCTCCATCGTCATGTACATCATTACTGCCGTACTCATGGAGAACCATCTGAGTGTCTGATGCACTGCCGCTTTTCCTGTTTGGGAAAAGCGGTTTTTATCTGTCCAGGAACTGATCTGCAAGCTCCAGAGTTTCCTTATCCGTATCGTAGGTAAGCGTCCTCAGTGCCTCCTCTTTTCCCATCCATTCAAGAGAGGAAACTTCGCTTTCCTGATTGATCATGTTCCCTTCAGCTGCCTCCGCCACAAAGAAGATCACATCCTTCATGATCCCCTCAAACGGCGAATAGCGAACCACATGACGGAAGGATTCATCAATGGAAACCCTCAGTCCTGTTTCCTCCCATATCTCCCTGGCAGCGGTTTCAGCCTCCGTTTCCCGCCCTTCGATATGTCCTTTCGGTATGGATGCATGTCCGAGCGCCATATGCTCAATCAGGTACTGCCGTCCCATGTCCGTCTTTCTGTATACGACGGCTCCACAGGATTTCTCCCAGCGAACATCCGGATTCTCCCGGAGCTTTTCAAAGTATTCCCGAAGCTGCTCCTCACTGTACAGTACCGTTTCCGGGGCACCATGGAGCATGACATTGTCAAAGCCATCA
Organism: Clostridia bacterium; assembly: GCA_017476605.1. Taxonomy (GTDB): domain Bacteria; phylum Bacillota; class Clostridia; order Christensenellales; family Aristaeellaceae; genus Ventricola. The sequence continues at coordinate 32,034 of JAFUZM010000331.1, read as the reverse complement.
ATAAAGGACCGCGCATCCGTCTTATAGCCGATGCATCTTTTCCCTTTCGCATAGCAGTAGCCCAGTTCAAAGCATGCGCCCTCATCCGGTACACGTCCATCAAAGACAAACAGCACAGCGTCACACCAGTCCATGTGGGCGCAATCCAGCTGAAACAGATACTTCCGTTTGGGCATTCCCTCAATGAACTCCGGCAGATCAGCAACACAGCCGCCTTCTCTCTGAGGCAGAAACGTTTCATGTCCTGCTTCTCTCAAAATCTTGTCAATCCGTTCATTGAAACTCCGCTCGCCCTCGTTAAAGAGTGGCGCTGCTACATAGATTTTCATCCTATCCTTTCCCTCTACTGGTACATTTGCTTTTATTGCTTCGTCATTGTGCCTGGTTCGGTGACGCAACGCTACACGGGATACACAGTTTCTTTGGTTCGCGTTTTCTTTGTCCATTCATCCACATAACCAACCATTTCCCACAGAAGATTGGCGGGAAAAAGCAGGACTGAGGACCTGACAGAAAGCCCCGTGGCAAAACGAAACCCTGCCCTCTTTGCCAGCCACAGGGCTCTTGCCATATGATAGTCACTGGTCACGATACATATTGGCGTATCCGCTGGGATCAATTTCCTCAGGAACCGCATGTTTTCCCCGGTGTTCCTCGACTGACATTCAAGAATCACAGGGCCTTTCCAGCCCTCCTCTCGGAGGAGATCCCGCATCACCTCCGCCTCCGATATCTCCTGACTTCTGTTCCCTCCGGAAACAAAAATCCGAATCCCCGGATGAAGCGCTGCATAGACGGATGCACCACGTACACGCTTTACAAGATCTCCGCCGGGTTTTCCCTCCCGAAGGGCGGCTCCAAGAACGGCGAGACAGTCGGGGGCCGCATCTGGCGTCTCCCATAGATGCCTCAGTATTTGGATGCAGAGTATCGCCATACCCAGACAAAGTGCCCATACCATGGCACGTGCAACTGCCGGAAACGGCAGTCTGTCAAGCACATGGAGCCGAAGGTCCCATGTAAACAGTCCGATCAGAAAGATCATGCCAAGCTTGCAAAGGAAGGCTTTGACACACTGCACCTTTTGAACGGTTCCCTGCATTCGCCAAAGGGTCACAACCATCAGATACAGGCAAAGCAAGGCTAACAAGATCGTATCCGACATTTTAGTCCTGCTCCGAAAGGAATCGCTTTTTCAGTATTTCAATCAACTCGGCATCCGCCGGAAGCCAGGAAACGGTGTCAAGTTCAGAAGTGCACAGCCATTTTGCTGCCTCATGCTCTCTCAGAGTGAGGGTTCCCTCCTCAATGGATGCAAAGAAGCATCGCATGCTGAGATGGAATTCCTCGTAATCATATTCGATCTTTGCAATTTCCTCTTCTACCCGAATTCCTGTATCCAGTTCTTCCCGGATCTCGCGCACAAGGGCCGCCTCCGGGCTCTCCCCGGGTTCAATCTTTCCTCCGGGAAATTCCCATCCATCCTTGTATGGACCGTATCCCCTCTGGGTGGCAAATACGCGCTGTCCATCCCGAATGACCGCCGCGACCACGTTTACTGTTTTCACTGCCTATATCCTCTTTCCAGATGCTGCGACATTATAGACCGGTCTCATACATGAGAAAATGCTGATCGTACATATCGCACTCCCCGACAATTTGAAAGCCAAGAGGCGCATAGCTGCGCAGCGCTTTTGTGTTCTGACTGTTCACAAGAAAGTGCACTCCCTTATAGCCCCGCTCGCTGAGGACATCCTTCATGAAAAGGATCATCTGTTTTGCGATTCCCTGGTTCTGCATTTCGGGCATCACAGCCAGTCTCGCAAGCTCACCGCCCGGTGTGCACTCCGCATGCCATTGTGGCAATGCATCCACATCAGGATCATCGTCTACGGAAATCGCCGCAATGATTTCCCCTGCATCATTTTTCATCACAAACAAAGCATCCCGTTCGAGATCATCCGTGATGTTTTCCTCTGTCGGATACTGTTCTGTCCATGGACAGAACGGCCGTCCGAGCTGGGTTTTATAAAGCGCCAAAATCGCCTGACGATCCTCAGGCACTGCGGCCACAATGTGTCCCATTTACTTACCCCTCATTCTGTTTTCAGAGATGGAGTTCCATCTGAATCTTGCGGAATTTTGAAAATTACTCTTGCCTTGCCGGATGGTTATGGTATAATGCTTTTGTCTCCAGATGTGCATTGCCATCGAAAGGATGTGATCATATGGCAAAGTTTATCCCGAAGGAAAAGATGAGCAAAAAGCAACGGCAGGAGCTGGCAAAAAGCCGCCGTACCACCTGGGAGTTTTCCCCGGTATCCAAAGTCATAGATAACAAAAAGGTGTATAACCGCAAACGAATCTCCCGACATCGTGATGACGATGGATCGAGAGGTTCGTTTTTTTCTTAACCCGCCTGAGCAATGTTCAGGCGGGTTCTTTTCGTGTCAGATCCTGCACCCATTTGTATTTCCGGAACCGAATCATTACCCAGGGAATCTTTCCCACCTCATCCAGGCATGTACATGAATAGACAACCAGGACTGGCCAATGAAAGACAAATGCTCCCAGCAGGGCCAGAGGAATTGCAATCATCCACATGCTGACAGCAAGGCTGTACATGTCAAAGACCGTATCTCCTCCGCCATCCAGAACACCGTTGATCGTCACCGTATTGACGCAGCGCCCGATCATGTACACCGACATGATGATCATCATGCCCTTCAGGTACTGGCTGGCCGTTTCCGTCAGCTTCACCATATTCAGTGCCAGCGGCGTCAGTGCAAGAACAAACAGCATGGACGCAAACCCGATCACAAAGGAAAGGTTTCTGAGGCGAATGCCGTATTCCTTCCCCAGTTCAAGGCGCCCGGCGCCCAGAGCATTTCCCACCATGATGCCGGCGGCACTTCCGATTCCGTTGCACATGCAGCAGATGAGGTCACGGATGACGGCAGAAACGGAATTGGCTGCTGCCGCATCTGCGCCCATATGCCCCATGATGGCCGTGTAGCTGGTAAAGCCAACACCCCAGAAGAGGCTTCCCCCAAGCAGCGGCAGGCACTGCCGGGCAAAGTCCCTGCCAAGTCCCCGCTCACCTTTAAACAGGCGTCCCAGATCCGGGCGGATATAGGACTCTTTCCTTGAGATTCCGATGCAGAGCGCCAGTTCAATGATCCTGGCGATGGTGGTTGCCAGTGCTGCGCCTCTTGCCTGCATTGGGTGCCCGATCAGGCCGAAAATGAACACCGCATTGAGCAGGATATTGAGGACCACTGCACTTGAGCTGATCGCCGCACTGGGCGTGACATGATCGCTCACTTTCATTACCGCCAGATAGCTCTGCGAAATGCCCGTCAGAAGATACGACCAGCCGGCAATTCTGAGATAGCTGCTTCCGATCCGGATGAGCTCTTCCTCATGGGTGAAGATGCGCATCAGCAGCTGCGGGATCATCTCACAGGCAGCAAAGAACAGAAACGATACCAGAAAGCTGAAACGCAGCATGAGATGAAACAGATTCTGCAGTGTCCGCCTGTCATTTTTGCCCCAGTACTGTGCGCCAAGAATCGCACCGGCTCCGGTAATGGCCATGAGGAACATGTTCTGGACAAACTGAATCTGAGAGGCCAGAGAGACCGCCGTCATCTCGCTTTGGGCAATTCGTCCAAGCATCAGGGCATCCCCTGCAGCGACGGCGGCGAGCATCAGGCTCTGAACCATGATGGGAAACGCCAGTTTCATGAGTCTCGCATAAAAATCGTGTCGATTGATCTCTACATTCATCGTGATCTTGTTCATTCCTTACTTGAGATTGCGTTTTTGAAAGATGCTGTATCCATAGTTCATGGGCGGTGGAAGCTCCGGCAGGAATCCGCTTTTTTCCATCTGCTTCATGACGGAAATCTCGCCCGGATCCACCTTTGCCCGTTTTCCCGACTGATATTCCAAAAAGAGGCTGGTCTGACCGATATCAATCGTCTGCCGAAGGATTTTCTGCAGCGTCTCTTTCCCGCCACCGGACAGGACCACATAGAAGCCGTAATTCCGGAGGTTGTTGATGATAAAGCGAATCGGATACAGCTCTTTCATTTCCTCCGGCGTAAGATTTCCTCCGTCCAGGACAATGAGATCATAATCTCCGGAGGAAACCACTTTTCCCCTCGCCGCATCAGACAGATCATGCAGCTCATGCTCAAAAAGAAGAAAGTTGTCCTGTTTGTACGAATGGAGGTCGTGAATTTCCGAATAAGCCATTTCCTCTGCTTCCATATTGATCATCGCATGGAGTCCGAGAGAAAAGTTCATTTTCGGCGTCCCTCCGGCGAGTTCGGAGTAAAACTGACAGATTCCACCGGACACCGCTCCGATTCCGGCATTGAGTACAAGAACGCGCACTTTACTTGGGGCCGGAAGAGCATCGTTTTTCATCAGATCCGTAAGCGGTGCCCAGATTTTATACATATCAAGCGGGAACTGACGCAGAATGTCCACCCACGTATCATCCAGCTCCTCAATCTCAGTGATCGCCAGAAGCCGCTGGCTGAGCTCAGCAGGAAGATGCGCCGGAAGGAGGAGGATATGCTTTTTCTGGTCTGCATACGATCGGTGCAGATAAAGCAGTGCCTTATTATAGCTCGGATACGTCGCTGTCTTTTCGTTCCAGCGTACCTTTTCCTTTTTCTCTGCTTTTTCGTAGATGGCATATATGTTTGCCCTGGTGGCCAGAATCGGCTTTTCACAGAGAACACACCGGCTTTTTGATACCGGCCCAAGGCTTCTTGTTTCGATCCATTCCGGATGCTTTAAAATTTCAGCAATGAAGCGCGTCGGTGCATGCGGGCGATCATGGATGAGGTCCACATAAATGATGTCAAGGACATGGCGCGCTCTTGTCATGGCGACATAGAAAAGACGCCGCTCCTCTTCCTCATCCAGCGGATGCTGCTCATCCTGACCCGGAGTAACCTCATCAAGCGCATCCACGATGATCACGTGATCAAATTCCGCACCTTTCGCACTGTGCATGGTCGAAAGCCGGACTCGCGAGTTGAATGCATGCCATTTCTCTTTCTGCATGCTGTCTATGAAGGAAAGGAAGATATCCTGATCGCCACACATCTCGGCGACGCTCATGATGGCGTAGATACGCATCCACTTGTTGATGCTGTCCGTTCCCTCCTCGGTGAGCAGGCCATATTCCTTCTGATTCAACATGAAGGCAATGGCATCAAGTGCAGACATTTTCCGGATTTTTAAAAGTTTCTCCAAAGCCTCCTTCGCCGGCTTAATCTCATTTCCCCGATCTTTGAGGAAGGAGATCGCCGCCTCTGCCACCGAGGAAAACGAACCCGATGTGTAGAACCGTTCGAGCTCCGGAAGATCCTTCTTTTGCAGGACATTTCTGAGCCAGAGAAACCAGGAATCCTTAAACGCCTCAAAATTTGTGGGATCATTGAGAGAGCGTATCAGGTTGATGATTCTCTTGATCTCCTGCTTTGCAAAAACCGCCCGGATACTCTCCTGCTCCTTGCTGCAGACAAACGGAACGTCATTAAGATAGAGGGCCGCCATCACCGGTAATGCGGACAGATTCCACCGGAACAGAACCGCAAGGTCTCCGCCATTTCGATCGCCCGCAACCTTCCCTGCACACTCTACAATGTACTCATACTGCCGCTTCATATCCGGAGAGAGGAGCAGGGAAACCGAGCCCTGCTTTTTGCTGTTTGCCTCAAGGCGTTTTGCAACGCGGTTCCGGTTTCCGGAGATGAACGCATCTGCCACCCTGACAATCCGCTCATCGCTACGATAGTTCATCAGCATGAGCAGCTGTCGGCCAGTGGGATAGCGATTTCTGAATTCCACCATTTCTTTCGGATCCGCGCCACGGAAGGCATAGATGCTCTGGTCGTCATCGCCAACCATAAACAGATTCCCATGGCGGCTGGTGAGGACATGGATGATTTCATGCTGCAGAAGCGATGTGTCCTGCGTCTCATCCACACTGACATAGGGATACCGGTTCTGAAACATCTCAAGCACATCCGGATATTTCAAAAGCCCCTGATATGCCCTTGCAAGCATGTCATCAAAATCCATGAGGTTGTACGTTTCAAGATGCTTTTGATACTGATTAAAGATTGGCCAAATCGGATACTCTCGGCCACTTATGCTCGGATAGGAAAGCGAAAGGACATCTTCATCCTTGAGCATTCGATTCTTAATATATCCAATCATCATCTGAACAGTTTCGACATCAATGTTCCCTTCCTCATCGTATGGCATCTTGCCCAGGATATTTCGGATGAGGTTTTTTTGCGAAATATCCCGCTTTTCCCACTGCCCGAAAGCATCCGCAAGCGTAAGTCCAGGCTCAATCAGAATCCGCGCAGCCATTTCGATCCGCATCCGCTTGCTCCGCAGCTGCCGGACACCGTGATACAGCTGTTCAATTTTCTCCGGCGTCGGCTGTTTCAGGATGGCGCTTGCCACCTCACGGATATGCCGCTTCTGCCTTCCTTCCTCCTTTTCCTCCTCCGGGCTTTTGAGCAAAATAGGAAACCGCTGACCCTTTTTCTCCAGTGCAGCAACGACCGCATAACAAAAGGAATGGATGGTTCTGAAATCAGGAGTCACCTGTTCCTCCGGGAACATCTGGTGATACCTTTTTTTCATGTCATTCGCTGCTGCCGTGTTAAAGGTCATGATGAGATGGGTTTCTGGTGGAATGGACAGCATCCTGGTCATATACCCGGCTCGCGTCAGAAGCACGGTGGTCTTTCCACTGCCAGGCACAGCAAACAGAAGGTTCACCCCCTGAATCGCCTGGATGGCTGTCTTTTGCTGCAAGCTGAAGGTTCGGTGCAGATTGCCGCCGGACGGGCTGTCTAGGAACTCCGTAAGCCGCGGATCTTCCCTGTAATTCGACTCCGTCGAGAACCCCATCCGTTCATAATCCGCGGCAATGCGCTTTTGTACTTCCTCAGTAAAGCATGACCAGAGAGGAGACTTGTCATTTACCCAGTTTCTCTCAGCCAGGCTCACAATCTTATCAACGATTCGACGAATTCCCGACTTCTGCAGATTTAACAGAAACGGGCGAATTGATGCCGCCTCCGCCTCATCGGTCTTTATCCAGTCAATCTCTTCCTTAAGTGTATCAAAAATCCAGGGAAGTCCACGATTTTCGCACAGCTCGGGAGTCGCAACCAGCCATTCCATCGGGACATTGTTTGTGACAAGCTGCTCCTTCTCAAACGATTCTGCATTTAACGCGATAAATTCATATTCCTTTTGTGAAAATGAAAACTCCGGGTCATAAAACATCGCCTCAAAGGTACTGTATGGAATGCCATTCAGGAACTTCGGATCATGCCAGATGTCAGGATAATGGACGCAGAGAAACGTTATGTCGAGGTTCTTTTTCGCTGCCGCAACCGCAAGCTCCCGGACATCCTGTACAGGCTGCTTTGCCCAGTCAATATCCTGCCAAAAGCTGTCCGGAAGCTGAGGCTTTACTGCACCCTCAATCCATTTTGTCATGCTCCTTGCAAAGGGCTGTCCATCCTCTGCCAGTTTTAAAAACTGCTGATAGACCTGTTGATCCATGAGATACGGATAACAGTCCGAGATCTTATCAAACTTCCGTATGGATGGCGTCCGGTCCATCAAAAAGCGCTGCACCAGCGGTGAACGCCTGCTGGCCGGGCTCAGCTGTTCCATAAGCGTATCGGTATCGACCTCTTTGAGCAGTCGAACATTTTTCGCGCCAGACATTGAACCAACCAGGTTCACAAGGTCAAAGGCAACGACCAGCCCGTTGACATCGGGGAAAAGCTTGAGCAGTTCGCTTCCTGCAGCGATGTTTTCCCTGCCCCATTTGACCATTTGTCCATTGGAAAGACAGCTGATATAACATATGGCCGAGTTGTCACGGGTGTTCCCGCGCCTGTAATGAACCGCTTTTCCAATCTCCATACTTGCCTCCAATGCCTCATGACTTTGCCTTCAAAGAATATCAAGAAGGGCTGCTGCATGCCTGCGGCAGCCCATTTTCATTTCTACTCGGATGCGAGATGCGTGAGAATCATCTCTGCCAGTTCCGCCTCTCCCTCAAGCTCCAGGAGTCTGCGTTCCGCCTTCTCACGTTCACGACGTATCCGTCCGGATTCGCTTTGATTCCGCTCAAGCATGCGGCTCACTTCATCCAGAACGGCGTCCCGCTTTTCCCTGCCTGGGGCATTCTCATTGCAAAGGACCTCAAGGACACGATCATAAAGCTTGATGTCCTCTCTCTGATCGTAGATCCAGTGTTCAAGGTCCTCCCTTGCAACAATCATGTCAGAACCATGCTTCTGAATCTCCTCATCAATGGATTTCTGCATGAGATCTCGTGCCTTCTTGATTCGATCCACGAGTGGTTTCAGTTCTGTCCTGTCCATTTTTGAATCCTTCCCGTCATTGTCCACCTGTATCTTATCCGTTCAGCACAAGACAGATGACCTTTTGTCCTGTCAGCTCCTCTGTCCTCTCATCCGGCTGTCCCAAACCGACATACAGGAATACCTTGCCTTCCTCTTTGGGTTGGCCATTTCTGTCTATGACCTGCAATCGCTTCGGATCAATGGCAATCTGCACCTCTGCCGTCCCGTTCTGAGGGACACTGGCGCGTGCAAAGGCGACCAGTCTCGGATGCGTCGGCGCCAGCTCACTGCCCCTGTTTTCCGCATAAACCTCAACGACTTCATCCGTCGTCTGTCCGTCATTTTTGAGGTGTACAAGGACCTTATCCCCCTGGAGCTCCGCCCCGGTAATCTCAACCTTTCCATAGGTAAGACCATATCCAAAGGGATAAAGCGGTTTTCCGCCAAAATACCGATATGTACGGTTCTTCATGCTGTAATCGGTAAATGCAGGCATCTCCTCAAGCTGTGTATTGTGATAGAACGTCACAGGCAGTTTGCCGGAGGGCGAATACTCGCCAAGGAGCAGCTGCGCCACCGCTTTTCCGCCTCTGGCGCCCGGATACCAGGAAAGGAGGATGGCATCCGCCTTTTCGCCTGCCTCACCAAGATCAATCGCACTTCCGGCCATAAGGACGATGACCGTCGGCTTGCCGACCTTAAGAACGGCATCCATCAGTCTTCTCTGGGATTCCGGCAAATAGAGATCCTTCTTATCCGCAGACCCATACGGATTGCTCGTATCCCCCTGCTCGCCCTCCAGAGTCTCATCCAGGCCAACCACAAGCACCACGGCATCGCTGTTTTCTGCCACCGTCAGTGCCTCAGAAAGACGATCATCCCGGTCATAGGAAAGATTGGAGAGCTTATCCTTATAAAGGTGGCATCCCTCCGAGCAAAGCACGCGTACTTTCCCGGCCAGGGCATCCTGCAGACCGCGCTGGACCGTGATATAGGTAGAGGACGTCCCGTGATAATTTCCGATTAAAGAAGCGATGCTGTCCGCATTGGGGCCGATTACCCCAAGTGTCTTCAGCGATTCTGCCTTAAGCGGCAGCATCCCGTTGTTTTTGAGCAGCACGCAGCCCTCTCTGGCCGCCTGCTCTCCCTTTTCAAGATGCACCTCGCATTCCACTGCGGTATAGGGAATCGCATCGAACTCGCTGCCCTCACCCATGATGCCCAGCATATACCGGGTGGTAAACAGGCGGATTGCGCTTTCCCGGACCGTCTTTTCCTCAATCAGCCCGCATTCAACCGCTGCCAGGATCTTCTCATAGGTACATCCGCAATTGAGATCACAGCCGGCATTCAGTGCCATGGCTGCGGATTCCACCGGTCCATCGGTCACATGATGTCCCTCATGGAAATCCCGAATGGCCCAGCAATCCGAGACAAAGTGACCCTCGAATCCCCATTCTCCTCTCAGGTGTCCCATGAGTTCCCTGGATGCGCAGCAGGGTTCACCATTCGTCCTGTTGTATGCGCCCATGACCGACTCCACCTTTGCCTCACGAACCAGCCGTTCAAAGGCAGGAAGATAGGTTTCCGCCATATCCTTCTTTGTCGCTTCTGCGTTGAACTCGTGGCGTAAATCCTCCGGGCCTGAGTGAACGGCAAAATGCTTGGCACACGCTGCCGCCTTCATCGTCTCGCCCTCGCCCTGAAGGCCCTTTACATAGGCACATCCCATTTCACCGGTCAGATAGGGATCCTCACCAAACGTCTCCTGTCCACGTCCCCATCTGGGATCCCGAAAGATGTTGATGTTGGGGGACCAGAACGTCAGCCCCTTATAAATATCCGTATCCCCATGCGCTTTCGCCGCATTATATTTTGCACGTCCCTCGGTGGCCGCAATATCCCCCAGTTCCTGAACCAGGAGGGGATCAAAGGTAGCCGCCATCCCAATGGCCTGCGGGAACATGGTCGCCATGCCTGCACGGGCAACGCCATGAAGCGCCTCATTCCACCAGTTGTATGATGGAATCCCCAGCCGCTCAATGGCCGGTGCTCTGTAACTCAGCTGTGAGGCTGCCTCTTCAACGGTCATTTGTTCTACGAGTGCTACCGCCTTTTCTCTCGCTTTTTCCCTGTTCATCATATCCTCATTTCCGTCATCTTTCTCAGTCACTCAGTTCACGGACGACCTTCGGGCTCACATATCCTGTGGCTCCGGTTTCAATTTCAATCAGATACCATCCGTTTTTCATGGAGATCACATCATAGATCTTATTGGCAGCGGCTGCACCGACGCGCTCCCCATTGGGATCCGGTTCCTTTCTCACATTGATGCTGCCCTCCTTATGGACACGAATCCGCTTTGGCATGCCGGCTTCAGCCGTCTCTTCGCTCCCGCTTTCCGTCTGCTCCGGTTCCTTGGCAGCAATATCTGCCGCCTTTTGCAGACTCGCCTCGGATGCCGGCATCACGTTGGGAAGCATCTTAGCCAGATTTTCCTGCTGCAAGACATACTCATAGTAATTGATGATGTCACCGCTTTTGTTTTGCAGGTATCCATCCAGAACATAGATGAGCACGCCATTTGTGTTTCCCTGAATCGCAAATACCGCACCATCCATCCCATTAACCTTGACATTTATCGGCTGGATGCCCTCATATTGCTTTCCTTCCTCCGTCACCGCCTCCTCAAGCGAGGCATACCCGGTTTTGAGGAAGAGCACATGGTACTCCGGATCTGCCTGTTCAAAGCAATAAAGCACTTCTCCCTTTTCCTGTTCCGTATTCCGCTTAAATCCCTCCGGGCAGAAAAGCTCCAGGTTCAGCTCCGTAAGGAGCAATCTTTCGCCCTCGCCGGCTTCCTTGCTGATAAAGGCAAAGGTCTTCACATCATTTTCCGCCACTGCTCCTGCAAACAAAATGCAGAGCATCATCAATGCCAAAGCGATTTTCTTCATTATATTTTCCTCATATGGTTCCAAGGTCATTCCTGTTGCTGTTCTCAGTCTCCGCTCAGCTGGGAGACCACATTCTCCTCAACAAAACGAATGACATAGTCCTCAATCTTGTCATATTTCTTATACGCATCTTTAAGAGAGCCCTCGAGGATTCCTGCTGTTTTTCCCTCTACAGTAGAATACAGGGCACTCCTCTCCTCCGGTGAATAGAAGATGAGGACAATGGATTCCTCTTTTGCATATCCGCTGACCAGCATATGATCCTCTGCCTCAGCCACGTAAACCGATCCCTCAAGCATGCACATATCCTCATGAAGTCCTGCATTTTCGGCATCCATCAGGAGCAGAACCGCCAATGTGCCTTCCATTTCCAGCTTGCTCATCCATTGATCCGATGTCAGCATCATGGAATTTACACGTTCCGGTGTAAACGCCACATAGTCCTCTGCCAATGCCGAAAAAGAAACCATCATCAATACCAGTACGACCAAAGCAACCTTTCTCATAACAATCTCCTATTCTCCTCTTTTATTCTCTTCCCGCAGGAAGCAAATTAACACTCTTATTTGAGGAACATCACCAGTTTTGGACTGATAAAGCCCACAGTCCCATCCTCAATCTGAATCTCATACCAGCCATTTTCTGCAATTGAAAAGACGGGATAGACATGCCCTGCCTCCGCAATTCCGCATCGTCCACTGTTCGTTCCCGGCTTCTCGCGAATGTATGCACTTCGTTCCCACTGAACCCGGATGTTGCCCACAACCTCTCGCTTGCTTCCATCTGTCGCATTCGTCGGCAGTGGAACTGCTGTCGCCTGCGGTGTATTGGTTGGTCGTGGTGTGTTTGTCGGACGTGGCGTGTTGGTCACTCTCGGTGTATTCGTTGGCCTCGGAGTATTTGTCGGACGTGGCGTGTTGGTCACTCTCGGCGTGTTTGTTGGCCTCGGTGTATTTGTCGGACGTGGCGTGTTCGTCATTCTCGGTGTATTTGTTGGCCGCGGTGTATTGGTCGGGCGTGGCGTGTTCGTCACTCTCGGTGTATTTGTTGGCCGAGGTGTATTGGTCGGGCGTGGCGTGTTCGTCACTCTCGGTGTATTCGTCGGACGCGGTGTATTGGTCGGACGTGGCGTGTTCGTCACTCTCGGTGTATTCGTCGGACGCGGTGTATTGGTCGGACGTGGCGTGTTGGTCACTCTCGGTGTATTTGTTGGTCGAGGTGTATTTGTCGGGCATGGCGTATTTGTCACTCTCGGTGTATTCGTAGAATTAGGTGTTGATGTCGCGCTTGGCGTGTTTGTCGGCTCTGGCGTTGCCGTCAGGCTTGGTACCACTGTCGTACTGGGCGTCTTAACAGGTTCAGACGATCCTTCCGTCAGGAGTGCATCCCCAGAGACATCTTCCTTCGCCTGCAATCCGCTGATATTTTCAATAAACGAAAAGACATCCTCCTCTTCAAAGAATGCTTCCATATAATTGACAATGCTTCCGTTTTGAGGCGCAAGATAGGCGTCCATGACGTGTGCCGTATGGCCATCCTCGTCGTATTCGTAGAGATAGATCAGGCCCTCAATCCCATTTACCCAGAGTGTGCGGCTTTCCATTCCCTCATAGGCCGCTTTTACCTCATCCAGTGTCTGATACTCTGTTGATAAGAACTGGGCAACATGCAGCGGAGATTCCCGCCAGAAGTAATAAAGAATGTCTCCTGATTCATTCTCTTTATATTCGCTGAATCCTGCCGGAAGAGAAACCTTGAGTCCGATCTGCTCAAGCGCATATACCTCTGTCTCGCTTTGTTCCATCATTCCAGGCGAAAAGATGCCTATTGAAAAGAACAGCGCCAGAAAAAGAACCAGGAACCATTTCTTCATTGTCACACTGACCTCCATATAAAAAGAATGCAAAACAAGAAGACGAATTGTATCTCTCTTCCATGCATTCACGTACAATTCTATCAACTTCACCAAATTCATTATAGCATATACAGACGGAGATTTGTTGATAAAAATCAAGGGTTCCCGTCTTTTTTTCTCCTCAAAGGTTCATTTCTGTTTCCATCTCTCACCAAAAATCACATTTCATTTTCAAAATTGACACCAAACCTTCACGTTCTGTTCACATTTTTGGCACAATTGGACGATATACTATGCGCAATCCGGAAAAACGCCACGCGAGTTCTCCTGGGCTTCCTTCCGTTTTCCGGTGGAAACGGAGATGAATGCATTATGACAGGTACACAGTACATCGCCAATTTCGAGCGGTTTGAAAAGAAATACATCATGAACACGGAGCAGATGCAGCTGCTCAGGCCCGTTCTTGATTCTTTCATGCAACCGGATCTTTATCCGACCAGTACGAACTGCAGTATCTACATGGATACGGAGGATCACCTTCTCGTTCGCCGTTCCATCTCCAAACCGGATTACAAGGAAAAGTTACGTCTCCGCAGCTATGGAACGCCCGGACGTGAGGATACCGTCTTTCTTGAAATCAAGAAGAAGACCGGTGGAATTGTCTACAAGCGGCGGATTTCCCTGACAGCCTCCGAGGCAATGGATTATCTGCTTCATGGCATTCCGCCTTGCAACCATGGACAGATTATGAAGGAAATCGACTGGATGGTGAAGCGATACGAACTTCGTCCATCCATCATGATCAGCTATGACCGCGTGTCCTATGCCGAGATCACCCCCAGTCCAAACAGTCTCAGAATCACCATTGATCGGAATCTCCGGTATCGCGATACGGATCTTGATCTTTGCCACGGGGACTATGGTGAACCTCTCACAGCACCGGGCACCTGCCTGATGGAGCTTAAAACCGCACGTGCTCTTCCCCTCCCTCTGCTTCATGCCATGAGTGCACTGCATATTCGGCCAATCAGCTTTTCCAAGGTTGGCGAGGCGTATCAGAAAATCATGACAACAGACGGTTCCATGTCCCTTGCCGTATAAAGGAATCACTGATACACGAAAGGAGCTGCTTCATATGTTCACAGCATTGTTTAATCTTGCCGAGGGAATGACACCGTCTACTGCCATCCTCCTTATGCTCTCAGCCGCCGTCTGCGGCCTGATTATTGCCGTGACCGCTGTACTCAGCGGCAACTGTTCCCGCAACTTTGCCATTTCCCTTATTGTCCTTCCCATGATCATCCAGGTCGTCATTCTCATGGTCAACGGGAATATCGGTACCGGCGTCGCTGTGCTTGGCTCCTTTTCTCTCATTCGATTCCGCTCGGCACAGGGAAATGCCAGGGACATTACTCTGGTTTTCCTCGCAATGGCTGTCGGGCTTGCAACCGGAATGGCCTATACCGGGTACGCTTTTGTCGTCACGATCCTGACCTGTGCCCTCCTGCTCCTCTTCTCAAAGGTTCCGATGCCGGATCGCCTTCAGCCCCTGCATCTTCGCATCACCATTCCCGAGGATCTCGAGTACACCACACTGTTTGATGACCTTTTCTCAAAATATACGAGCACGCATCGTTATGAAAGCGTGAAAAGTACTAACATGGGCAGCATGTTCGACCTGAGTTACGAGGTGAAGCTTCGCGACCCGACGAAGGAAAAGGAATTTCTGGATGAAATTCGCTGCCGCAACGGCAACCTCACCGTCTCTCTCTCCCATACCCCATCCAATCATGAAACGCTATGATACATTCCAAGCTGGCAAGCGTGTCATGATTATAGGCAGAACGCCAGCATTCTGCCCTGTGCCTAAAAGGAGATTTCCTATGAAAAAGATGAATATCATATGCGCATTTCTGCTTGTACTGTCTCTTATGACTCACCCGTTTTCTGCTTTTGCTGAGCAGGAAGAATCCCTGTTTTCCCTGATGGATCTCAGCATCCGGGAAGTATCCGATGCAGAATCCATTGTGCTTGACAACGAAAGCATGACTATTTCAACACCGGGCATTTATCTGCTCAGCGGAACCATACAAGATGGTTCACTTACGATTGACCTCAAGGATGATGAGGAGATTACCCTGCTGTTAAATGGTGTCAAAATCACAAATACCTCCGGCCCTGCTCTGAATATCAAGGGTGCCTCCAAGGTCATTCTTACCCTTTGCGAGGGAACGGAAAACACACTTTCTCAGGGAACTGCCGAACCCACAGAAAAGAAAAGCAAGGCAGCGATTTATGCGGATTCCGATCTCACCATCAACGGAAACGGCTCCCTCAGCGTGAGCGGTGACTACAAAGATGGCATCAACTGTCGCGGAAAGCTTCGCATTGTTTCCGGTACCCTTACCGTCTCAGCAACGGATGACGGTCTTGTCGGAAAAGAGCTTGTGGCCATCGGAAGTGGCTCCATTTCCGTCCATACAGAAAACGGGGACGGTATCAAATCGACCAATAGAGAGGAAGATCCCCTTGGTTCCATCTCCATCTGCGGCGGAATCATCACAATTACCGCCGGCAGCGGCGCCGAAACCGTCGAGTTTCCGACAGAGGCCTTTGGCTTTGGTCCCATGAACACGACAGTTTCAACAGACGAGGAAGAGAGCAGCAGTCAGATGGGTATCAAGGCAGCCGGGAGCATTGTGATTTCTGCCGGAAGCATCACCATTGACAGCACCGGAGACGCTGTTCACAGCGATACGTCCATCACGATTTCCGGAGGGACGCATTCCCTGACCACCGGTGATGATGCCCTGCATGCAGATGAGACACTCGTAATTTCAGATGGCTTTGTCACCATCCCATATTCCTATGAGGGTATTGAAGCCGCTGAGATTCAGATCAGTGGCGGATCCATTTCCGTTATCGCCCATGATGATGGTATCAATGCCGCCGGTGGTGAAACCGATACTGAAGAAAACAACGATACAAGTAATCCGGATTCCTTCCCCGGATTTGGTCCAGGCAGATTCGGCTTTGAGTCAACCTCCACCGGTACAATGACCATTTCAGGGGGAACCATTACGGTCATCTCGGAGGGAGATGGAATCGACGTTAATGGGGACCTCACCATGAGCGATGGAACCGTCATCATCCGTGGTTCTCAAACCGGTGGCAATTTTGCCCTTGACTATGATGGATCCTTTACACTCACAGGAGGTACCGTCATTGCAGCAGGCACATCAGACATGGCGCAGGGCGTAACCAGTACGACAGTCGCAGGCGGCATGGTCTCCCTCTCTGTAAGAGACACCCTTACCGTCACCGATTCAGCCGGAAACGAGGTCATTTCCTGTGTGCTCCCCGGAACATCCAGTATGCTTGTCCTGTACAGTGATTCCTTCGAAAGCGGCGAAACCTATACCATCACGTCAGGTGGAAATACAGCAGATCTTGTCGCCTCCACAGAGGCAACGCCCGGATTCTCTTTCGGAAACTTCCGCGGCAATCGAGGCGATCCGTCCTTTGGACGCAGATTCCAGCCGGATGATGCCCCTGGGAACGTCCCTCCATTTGATTTTGGCGAAACTCCCCCGGACTTCCCGGCCGATGGAATACCCTATGCTGGCAATTTTCCGGAAAATGTTCCCTCAGAAGATACCGAAACAACGTCCTTGAGCGAATAACCGATTTCCACGTTCACAATGGCCATGTGACGTGTTTACATATCCTCCGCAACTTGCGGAGGTTTTTTATGTGTGAGCCGAAGTCTGTGCATTGATTGTCCGATGATGATTTGCTATAATGCTTCCAGCAATTTTAAAGAGATCTAAAAATGGAGGTAGCACTATGGCCCTTATCCAAGCTGATTTTAAATCCAATGCTCTTCAACGTCGCGTGAGAATCAACGTCGTCCTGCCCGTGGATAAAGACGCGCATGAATCCTGGCCGGATCGTCAGGGAAAACCCTTTAAAACGCTCTATCTGCTCCACGGTATTTACGGAAACGCAAACAGCTGGCTGACAAACAGCAACGTCGTTCGCTACGCAGAGGAAAAGAACCTTTGCGTCATCATGCCGGATGGTGAAAACGGATTCTATATTGACCATCCCCACTATTACAACAACTTTTCCACCTATGTAGGCAAGGAGCTGGTAACCCTTACCCGGCAGATGTTCCCGCTTTCTGCAAAACGAGAGGATACCTATATTGGTGGCTTCTCCATGGGCGGTTATGGTGCACTGCGTACCGGACTTCTCTATCCGGAAACATTTGGCATCATCTGCGGACTTTCCAATGGCCTCATTCTGGACAGCTATGTAAACGGCAAGCGGAGCGGTCCCACATCGGATGAGTACATGAAAGCCATCTTCAGGGAGCCGGATCTTCTCAATTCCGATCTCAACCCTATCTGGCTGGTCCGTCAGCTCCTTGACCGCAACGTCAACATTCCGGAGATCTATCTTTCCTGTGGCGAACAGGATTTCCTTCTTGCCGACAATCAGAAATTCGATCATGAACTGACGGCACTGGGTGTTCCTCATACGTTCATGACAAGCGAAGGACGGCATGACTGGGATTTCTGGGATAAGGAGCTGAAATTTCTGATCCGCAACTGGCTTCCCACCGAGGATGTCACCCGGATCGCCTCCGAGGAGATTCACTGACCTTTGCGTTTATGGGCCGGATTCTGATTCTGATCTTGAACACCGACCCAAGCTTTGCTTGAAGCACCAGCCATACACCAAAAAGCAGGAAGATCACCGTCCTGCCCCTGTATTCCTTGCAAGAAACCAAGATCTTTCTTAAGCGAAAAAGGATGCTGTTCTCTGCAGCATCCTTTTCTCATTTCCCGGGGCAATGACCGGTTGGATCAGGACATGTGCCTCGTGATAAGACAACAGGATATTTGTCAAAGAGTAAACAGACAAATATCAAAGAAAGTCAAATTCGAGCTCCATAAAAAAGGAGCCCATGGGCTCCTCCGTGTGACAGATATTAGCCTTCTTAGTTTGCCTTTTTCCTTGCGATGTACTCGAGCATCATTCCGACACGCATCTCTGCCATGAAACGGTC
Organism: Clostridia bacterium; assembly: GCA_017476605.1. GTDB lineage: Bacteria > Bacillota > Clostridia > Christensenellales > Aristaeellaceae > Ventricola. The sequence continues at coordinate 13,719 of JAFUZM010000331.1, read as the reverse complement.
CATCTCCATTTCTTCCATGGCCTCATGCATGGTGTCCTCATCGTTAGGATCAATCCCGCCTAAGTAATCCGGCATATCGCTGTAGAATGCACTGATGAGCGGATCTGTGGTTTTGAGATAATGCTCCGCTGCGTTCAGTCCTTCCATAGTCGATATATCAAATCCCTTGTTCTTTAGAAAAAGCTCCGTTGTTTCATCCATCATATTCATGAATTCCGTCTCATCAAACATTTTTCTCTTTCTCCTCTTCTTCTATTGAATCTTTTTTGTTATTCTCAAGCATTGCGAAATACTGGTCATATGCCGCCTTATACTCCTGGTTGAAAACAGGATCTGAGCCGGAATGAATCTGTGCAACATAGTCATGAATCCGATGTTTCAGCTCAGGCTCCGCAAGTGCAATGGTCTCAACGCCGACATTTGAACAGATATCCGAAATGCGTTCAATGTCGGAGAGCATGTTCAAGAACTCTGTACCGGCAAGCACCGAGCATTCCTGGCGCATCAGGCGGTCCAGATGTTTATGCTTGAGCTCGCTGACCATATCATCCACTACTTCCTCAAGTGGCTCAATATGTCTGGCCATTTGCGCATCACGTTTTTCAAATGTTGCCCTTGCCAGATGGATGACAGAATCAATGAGAGACTGGAGGACGTTAAGTTCATGGATCGCCATCTCGGAAAAGACGATCTTTTCCCCATGCATCTCCTCCGCATACTCGGCGATGTTCATCGCATGGTCCCCCATCCGTTCAAACTCCGAGAGCAGGGAGAAGTAGTAATTCATAAGCGCCACATGGCTGTCCTGCGTCGCATGCGCTGAAATCTGGACGAGATAATTGCTCGTCTGATCGGCCAGCTGGTCAATCTCCTCCTCCCGTGTGCGCACCGCTTCGATGGTTTTTGCGTCGAACTTTTTAACGGTATCAAAAGCCGCATTCACATTCGTCCCGGCTTTTTCCAGCATGACATTGAGAACGTCGTAGCAGCTGCTGAGCGCGAGCGCTGGGGTTTTCAGGAACACCGGATTGAGTTCCTCCACCTGCTTTGCAAGCTGCAGACCGGTCTTCTTTGTTTCATCGCTCTTCACGAGCATGCCGCTGATCTTCTCATATACGCCAAGCATCGGGAACATGAGGATGGCGCAGCTCAGGTTGAACACCGTGTTGGTATTGGCAATATCGCCGGAAAAGACCACCCGGTTCCACAGGCCATCCAGGAATCCCAAGCTGTGGAGCAGATTGACGCCAATAAGGATGAGGACGGTTTCACTAAGATTAAACAGGATGTTGACGATTCCAACCCGTTTTGCCTCCGGCTTGGCGCCGATATTGCAGACAATCGCGGTGGTCACACAGTCACCAAGGTAAATGCCTACCAGGACCGCATAAATGCCGCTGAACACCAGCCGGCCGCTTGTGGAAAAGGCCTGCAGAATACCGATGGTCGCAGAGGAGCTCTGAAGGACAAAGGCGACACCTGCACCAATCAGATAGCCAAGAACCGGATTTCCATCCAGATTGGCAAACAGAGATTCGATGATTCCGGTTTTGGTCAGTGCACTGACGGCCTCCGTCATATTGAGAAGACCGGAAAACAGGATACCAAAGCCAATGGCAATCCGTGCCGCCTCATCCGATCCCTTAAACTTCATGCCCATGAGCAGGATGATGCCGATGATCAGCGCAAGAGGCGCCAGTGTAGATGGCTTAAACAGCTGCAAAAAGGAAGCACCAGAGGTATTGAGATCAAGTAAACGGATGATCTGTCCGGTTACCGTCGTACCGACATTGGCACCGATGATGATGCCAAGGCTCTGATGCAGTGTGATGATTCCGGCGCCAACCAGGCCTGAGGTAATGACAATCGTTGCCGTAGAGGACTGGATGACGGCCGTCATGATCAGTCCCACGAAAAAGGCTTTCCAAGCCTTGTCCGTGACCTTGCTAATCCATTTCTTAAGCGCCCCGGAAGAGCTTTCCTTGAGCCCATCCCCCATCATGCGCATTCCATAGAGGAACATCGCAAGGCCGCCAAATAGCGAAATCAGTGAAAATATGTCCATTCAGTTAAACCCTTTCAATCACTTGAAGCGTTTGTGAATCCAGAAACAGGCAGCAACATGCTTCCCTGTTTCAAACATTGCGTATTCTAGCAGAACCACAAATCATCTGCAATCATCCCACTGAACTTTTTTATTTGCGCATACGCAGAACATGGCTGTCTGCAGACTGACTGTGTCTGCAGATAGCCACTTACATTTCTTCTTTCGGGTATGCAGGCTTAGATCGCCCACAATGGCCACGGCGTCCTGTATTTAAGCTCAAGAAGCGATATCCTGCTCCGAAGCACCTTTGAGGTTGCGGGTGGCAACCATGGCGATGCAAATGCCCACGAACATGCCGGCAAATTTGCTGATTAAGAGTGGACTACCCAGATCCGGTTCAACGGCCATTGTAAAGCCAAAGTGCGCCGCCAGTGCGGAGGCTCCACAGACAAGAGCTGCCGCATTGATAATCCTGCTGCGTCTGTTCATCCCTCCGAACATGCCAAGCGCAGGCGTCACGCTGATGATCCCAATCATGAGTCCTGTGGTTCCGGAACCATTCAGCCCTTCCCGCTTTCCAAACCAGTCGATCGGTCTTCTTAAAAGCTTCTGGAGGAGCGCAGCCAGAGGAAGACTGCCCAGCATGACAATGGCAATTGAACAGACCACCTGCATGGCCTCCGTAAGGGGCATCATCTCTGGAAGGATTGAAAAGCCGGTTAAATAATGCACTGCACCAAGGATCAGGCCAAGGATGGAGGCCTTCTGAATGCCCACAGCCAGTCTGGAAAATCCGCGGACCATTTTTTCAGGGCTTCTCATCATCCCTATGGACAACAACAGGGCTAAAATGAGAATCGGCAGGCTGACCGCAACCGTTTCAAGAAACGAAAGTCCGCACATCAGTCCCCCGATCAGCAGGGAGACCGGAAGGGAGATCATGCCATACAGGATTCCGGCAGCAAAGTCGCCCCTGGCATTTTCAGGAAGGAGCGTCATCCCCGCCGGAATGGTAAAGACGGCGGTACAGCCAAAGGTCGCCGCAATAAAGATGCCTGCAAAGCGTCCCACCTGAGGTGATGAGGCAAGCGATAGTGACAGCTGGTATCCACCCATGTCAATCGCCAGAATACCGCCAAGAATCCCCGGATCCACGTGAAGAACTCTGCAAACCGGCGCGATCACCGTTGAAAGTAGACCGGAGAGTGCCGGCACCAGGCACATGATTCCTGCCATGGATATGGCCAGGGGACCCAGAAGCTTAAATCCTTCCTCAAACCGTTCTCCCAGATGAAAGCGGTTCCCGATCAGATAATCAAGACCGCCGCAAATCGCGCCAAAGGCCATCAAGCACATTAAAATCTGATTCATATCCTGTCAATCCTCTTGCAGAGGGGCACTTCTCCTGTAAAGGAAAAAGTCCTTGTTTTTCCGATTGAGATCATCATATCCCGTTGCATAGGCAATGAGCTCATAGCGATCAAACTGTTCCGGAAGCATGCGCCAGGTGATCAGCACATACTCCGGTTTTCCGATGGTAAGTGCAAAATCCATGGCATCCAGCATTTCCTGGCTTTGAACATTCAGACGCACAAAGTACTTTTCCTCAGGCAATGTTCCCGAAAGAAGGTATACGCCGTCATCCAGATGACTGTACTGGAGGAAGGACGCGTCTGCCGGGATGTACGCTGCAATCTGACTTTGCGCAAGCTCCTCTCGTGGCTGTCCACGCAAAAAGGCATTGGGCGTCAAGATGGCTGCAAGCGCCATGGCTGCCGCCATGCCGGGCAGCCACAGCAGGCGTTTCCCGTCAATAAAGCTCAGAAGCCAGTCAATGCCAAAGACAAGGAACGGCATCAGGGCCAGCCAAGTATAGGGCCACATCCTGCCGCCAAAGATCAGGACAAGAAACTGCAGGTACAAAGAATGGTCGTATGCAACGCGGTCGACAAAAATCCGGTAAGCACTGATTCCAAGAAGCCAAATCCAGGGCAGGTTTCGCTTCAGGATGCTGAGAAGCTCAAGAAGATCCGTGCGTTCCCCTGCGTAGAGGAAGATGTTGTTGAAAATATACGCTTTATAGGCATCCATGAGCGCGCCATTCGCTGCAAAGTAGATCCCCCAGGCGAGAAAGGGCAAAAGCATTCCCAGGAGAAACCACAGAAAAAATCGAACCAGCCGCCTGGGCCTTCTGTGATTTAACGTGATACGATAGACACAAAGGCCGAGGGGAATGGCCAGCATGGTGTATTTGATTGTCCCGATGATCCCGGAGAGGATGCCCATCCAGATGGGCACAGTTTTCTTTTCCCCTGTCTTTTCTCCGAGATACAGCAATCCCATGATGCATGGCAGGCAGAATTCCTCCGCACTGTCCCCTCTTGAAAACGTGGCAGAGCTCACAACAAGCGCACCAAACAGGATCGCACCAAACAGAGAATACACCTCGCTCCTCCGATCATAAAGGATCCGGAATGCAAGCAGAAGATCCAGAAAAAGGGCCAGAATTTCAAACAGATAGACCCCAAAAAAGCTGCTGTCCTGAATGCAGGCAGCCAGCATATGGATGAGATAGAGTGTCGGTCCTTTCTGCTCATAGATATCCCGATAGAGTACTGCTCCGGATTTCATCGCTCTGCCAACCGTAAGCAGGCAGTTTGCATCATCCCAGATGTTCAGAGGATACAGTGGGGAGCTCTGAGAACAAAAAGAGACCAGAAACACTGCCGCAAGAAACAGCAGTAAAACTCCGCGTTTCCTTTGCATGATCTGATCTCCTTTATGAATTTTTAGAGGTTTCAGGCTTTGGCGTCCAGTCCCTTCATTTTTGCGTAAAACGCAATGGTCGTAAGGAAGGTATCGCCATACCGGTTCATCTTGTTTTCACCAACGCCGTTGACACGGAGCATTTCCCCGCGGTTTCTCGGGATACGCTTTGCCATGTCCCGAAGGGTGCTGTTAGAGAAGATGACAAAGGGCGGAACACGCTGTTCTCTTGCAATCGCCAGGCGAAGCTTTGACAGAAGACGGAACAGGTCCTCGTTTTCCGGTTCCTTATGCTTGGGAATCACCACCTGGTGTCCGCCACGATCCAGAGGAATCCGTACCGGATAATCCCCGGTCAGCACGTCCTTGGCATAGTGCCCGGCGACAAGGCAGGGATGTTCCTCGTCGGTCAGATTGAGCACCTCGCTGCCCACAAGTTCATCTATGATGGCGTAAATATTGCCCTCACCCATGGCGGCAAGTGCGCCAAAGGAATTATGTTCATTGAGCTTTTCGTCAATCATCCGCTGGTTCTGCTTCCCGCAGAGAATATGCGTCACCATGGTACGGTCGTATTTCCCGTTCAGTGACATGACCAGAGAGACAATCAGTCCTGCTTCTCTTGTCACATCCTGCTCGCCCTTTTGTGCAAGGCATGCAGAGCAGTTGCCGCAGTACACGGAGGTGGTCGCCTCACCGAAATAGGAAAGGATCCGATTACGGAGGCATCCCCGGCCGGTCGCATAAACGACCATCTGCTGCAGACGGTCCTCCGCCTGCTTGCGGACATTGCTCGCGGTTTCCGGATCCAGAAACGCATTATCCAGGGAATGCTCGATCAGATAGTTGGCCAGCGGGATGTCCTGCTTCATATATAAAAGGCAGCACTCTGCCGGCTCACCGTCCCGTCCTGCACGTCCGGCTTCCTGATAATAGCTTTCAAGATCCTTTGGCATCTGATAGTGAATAACAAACTGCACATTGGATTTGTCAATGCCCATGCCAAAGGCATTGGTTGCAACAATGACAGGAACCTTATCCTGCAGGAAATCCTCCTGTGCCTGTGAGCGTTCCTCATCCGAGAGTCCTGCGTGATACCTGGCGACCTCAATGCCGTTTGCTTTCAGCATTTCCGTCGTCTCCTCAACGGCCCGGCGGGTGACGCAGTAAACGATGCCGCTTTGTCCCTTGCGTTTCAAGACATAGGACAGGAGGACGGAATCGCGGTCCGTTGGACGAATCACCTCAAAATAGAGATTCGGGCGGTCAAACCCGGTCAGCACAGTTTTGGGGTTCTGCAATTCTAGAAGACGTGCAATGTCCTTCTGAACCGCAATGGTCGCTGTGGCGGTGAATGCACCGACCACCGGACGATGCTTGAGTGACCGGATAAATGGTGCAATGTTCAGGTACGCAGGCCTAAAGTCCTGTCCCCACTGACTGACGCAGTGCGCCTCATCGACAATAATATAGGAAATATCTGCATGGGTTGCAAACTCTGAAAATGCTTCCGTCGTGAGACGCTCCGGCGCAATATAGATGATCTTGAACTTTCCCTGCTTTGCGCTCTCAATCTCCGCGATCTGTTGTTTTGGAGTAAGTGTGCTGTTGATGAACGTCGCCTCAACCCCATATTGGAGGAGTACGTTCACCTGATCTTTCATCAGTGAGATGAGCGGAGAGATCACAAGCGTAATTCCCTCTGCAATCACAGCCGGAATCTGATAGCAAAGCGACTTTCCTGCGCCGGTTGGCATAATGGACAGAACATCATTGCCCTCGACCAGCGCCTCAACAGATTCCTTTTGTCCTTCCCTGAACTCCGGATATCCAAAGACACTGTTCAGCGTATGCTCGGCTTGAGCCATCGTCGGCATTATTTCTTCTTCCCTTCTTTGCGAAATCAATTCATTATACAGAGGAATCCTTTGTAAATCAACACAAACTTGCTACAAAATAACGCCCTTCTTTTTGTGGAAAATACAAACGCGCATGTATCCGAGCCCATTTTCATCATTTCTGTCCTGTTTTTTCAGGGAATTGTCCGATCCAAAACCAGATTTTTAAGTTTTTCCGTATTCATTCTTCCCTCCTCTGGCGTCGACACCAGATACTCACTGCTCGCAATTTTGGTTGCCATTTGGTCGTTCACCCTGGACAGGTAGTGTCTGAGATCATAATAGAGGGAATAATCCGTAATCCATTCCTCGCAGATGGCAAAATCGTACAGATGCACATTCTTATAAGAAAGCACGGCTTCCATGATCCGATTCCGAAACGCCATGTCCTCCTCAAGATATCCATGATTTGCGCGATCCCGCCAGTAGGACAGGGAGTATGGCGGGAAAAACAGATCAAACTGCGTGTCGGGATTTGCCTCGAGAAACGGGATCAGATTATAGGAAAGATTCATATCAATGAGGACGTAATCCACCGCCTGCTGCTCCGGTAATGGGTCAGGCAATGATACTCGGAGGCTTTGAGGATCCGGCATCTCCGGCGGATCCCATGCGTACATCCGGTCCCGCTGCGCCGCATCCTCCTCCCTGCCAGGGTGCCGAAGTGCCTCCGGGATCTCCGTGATCAGCACGTCACGGTTCAAAAGGTACTGGACATCATTAGGCAGGTTGGCATCATAGAGGTAATCCGGCGTCTTCATCTTCTGATTGGTATAGTAAAGAACAAAGGAAAAAAGATCGACGCCATACACAACCCGTTTAATCGTATGGGTCCGAAACGCCATCTCCATCATTTTTGCATGATCTCTGGCTGTCCCGCCGTTCATGCACAGCTTTACAAAGGATCCGCCCAGTGCCTTTTCATATACACTGGGTTTGCAGTTTTCGGTTTCGGAGGTTCCGATGATCACGCTGTCATAGGAGAAGGATTTGGCCACGCCGGCATTGCTGTAGCTCTGCGTGGTACTTTTGTATGGTGGAATATAGAAAAAAGCTCTGTGATAAATCTCATAGGGATCCACCAGGAATACAAGGAGGATCAGGGCCAGGAACAGAATCAGGGTTCCGAGCCCCACAAAAGCACACCATCGCTTTGTCGTATCTGCTGTCATTTTCATCACTGTACATTTCTGTTTTCTTGACTGCTTTTTCTGAAAAGCACCGATTTCCTGAAAGCAGGTTCTTTTCGTACCTCAAAAATTTCAGACAAAGGAAAGATAGCACAGAAATACATTCATGTCAAGAAATGCGATGTTTCTTAACAATTTTCTATCAAAACCGCATTTAGGAAAACACTGTGGTTTCTGTAATAGACTCAATGTCCGCTCGTTTTCTCGGCAACAAAAAAGCAAGGGATTCGAGATTAACTCAGTTCCCTTGCTTTCCAAGTCGGGACTGTCTAAAATTTGTCCTTTCCTTTGGAATCACATTACACCTACACAGGGGATGGGGATTGGATGGTAAAAATCAGATTCGGATTTCTCAAAGCTTTTTGATTTCCGTTTCTGAAATACCTGTGTACTTTGTGATTAACTTTGGATCCATTCCATCCGCTTTCATCCGTTTTGCATCATTGAGGTGGGCATTTCGCTCTGCTACTGACACTTTTGTTGCAATATCACGCTTGCCATCCTCAATCATCCTGTAGCGTCGGATTAAGTCCGGATCATTAATCGCATAGTTGTACTGTGTTGCAAAATTTCTCAATCCCTCTGTCATACCCGATAACGCCTCCATTCAAAAGGCCCATTCCAGTCCAAATGGATACACCACTTATTGTACTTAAGGATAGCACATTTCAGCGGGAAGTTCAAAAATTGCAACACCTCCAGCCGAAATTTCCCATCTGTGCTCATTTCGGGGGCTTTTGTTCATCTTGCTCTTTTGTGACTCGTATGATACGATACCATGGAACACTTTGAGAGAAAAAAGGAGATGCAAACCAATGAGCAAACCGCTTGTGACAAAGGATATGACGATGGGTGACATCCTAAGACGGTACCCGTCCTCTGTATATGCACTCATCGGCTGCGGACTTGGATGCGTCAGCTGTCCCTCTTCTGAGATGGAAACACTTGAGGAAGCTGCTGCGGTTCATGGGCTTAAGCAGGAGGAAGTGCTCGCCTTCCTGAATGACTGGATTGCGGAAAAGGAATCCGGTATCGTCGGGACCACGGAATAGGAGTTTTGCTTCCATAGCGCACATCCCTGCGTTTCGCGCCAATCATTACGGATTCCGAAAAATTTGTTCGCCTCCCCTTGATTATGGCAAACAAATCGTGTTATCATATTCCCGCAATTAGATGCAGAAATGTGTCTAAAAAATTTTTTTGGAGGAATTGTCATGAAAAAGTTACTCTCTTTTGCACTGGTACTTTGTCTTGCACTGGCTCTGACGATCCCCGCACTTGCTGACACCTACAAGATCGGTATGGTTACCGACGTTGGCGGCGTCAATGACAAGTCATTCAACCAGACCTCTTGGGAAGGCCTTCAGGCTCTGGCTGCTGAGGATCCTGACTTTGAAGTCAACTACCTCGAGAGCAAAACCGATGCTGACTATCAGACCAACATCAACACCTTCATTGATGAGGATTATGATCTGATCATCTGCGTTGGCTACATGCTGGCAGACGCTACCAAGGAAGCTGCAGAGGACAACCCGGACCAGCTGTTCGCCATCATCGATGACTCCAGCATTGATCTTCCGAACGTTGCTTGCCTGATGTTCGCTCAGGAGCAGGCCTCCTACCTCGTAGGACTCGTTGCCGGTTCCGTCACCCAGAGCAAGACCGTTGGTTATGTTCAGGGCATGGTTTCCGATTCCATGAACCTCTTCGGCATCGGCTATATCACCGGTGTTCTTGAGGCTTGCCCGGACGCAACCGTTCTTCAGTACAATGCCAACAACTTTGGTGACATCGCCGGCGGCGCTACCGCAGCCAAGGACATGATCACCAAGGGCGCAGACGTCATCTATCATGCAGCTGGCGGCACCGGACTCGGTGTTATCAATGCCTGCGGCGAAGAAGGCATCTGGGCAATCGGTGTTGATACCGACCAGTCCGTCAACGATCCGGATCACGTCATCACCTCCGCTATGAAGCGCGTAGACACGGCTTCCCAGGACATCTCCAAGGCTGTTAAGGCTGGCGAGTTCACCCCGGGCGTCCACCTCTATGATCTCTCCAACGGCGGCGTCGACCTGGCTCCGACCCGTGATCACATCCCGGCTGAAGTCCTTGAGACTGTTGAGGCTGCCAAGGCTGCCATCATCGCCGGTGAGAAGTCCGTTCCGACAACGGTCGATGCAGTTCCTGCATTCACTCTGGACGACTAATTCACGCTTCAATCAAAAAAGCTGTTGCATCCGCAACAGCTTTTTTTCATACCACAAAGGCACGGGTGGCACCCAGGTTTCTTGCCAAGTTAGCAAACCGTTCGGCCTCTTCCTCCTCCGTCGTCATATGACCCAGGATGTCCTGTTCATGTTCGCGCACGCCAAAGGGCCGGTACCGAATGATTTTGTATGGGCATTTATCCTTGATATGCTCGGCGACATACCGGACGGTTGCCGCATTTTCCTCCTCCCGGTCCGGGAAAATGATGGTCCTGACTTCCTGCAGCTTCCCCGCTGCCAGTAAATAGTCAAGATTTTTGAGCACAAGATCCCGGGAATGCGAAATCAGATAGTCATTCCACTCAGGCGTGACCGCCTTAACGTCCAGCATGACCCCATCCGCAACCGCCAGCAGCTCCGGATGCCGGCTGAAGTCCAGTGAACCGTTTGAATCAATGAGAGCCGTCAGGCCGAGCTTTTGTACCTCCGCATAGAGCTCTGTCAGGAACTCATGATAAATGGTACATTCGCCGCCTGAGGTTGTGATGCCGCCAATATAGGGTGCTGTCCGCCTTATCTCCCCCATTACCTCGGGAACGCTCATCCATCGCACGCGGGGAGAAGCAAAGTTTTCGCAGGTCTTGATGCAGGCATCACAGGTGACACATCGATTCATATCCCAGATCACTTTCCCGTCTTCCATGGAAAGTGCAGAGACGGGACATGTCCCAACGCACTTTCCGCAATTGTTGCACAGATGAATGGTTTCAGGGTTATGACAGAACAAGCAGTGAAACGTACAGCCCTGAAAGAAAATGGAGGTCCGGTTTCCCGGACCATCCACATTGGAAAACGGTATAATGCGATTAACGGGCGCTCTCTTCATGATGCTGCACCCGGCGATCCAGCGCGTGACCGCCGTCCTGTGCGCCTTTGCCGAATACGGTTACCTGATTCAGAGACTGCTTGTTCTGTCTCAGCTTTTCAATCTCGCTCTTCTTAACGAGATATCCGGTCACGCGAACGACATCATTGTTCTCAAGGTAGCCGGAAAAATACCGGAGACCCTTTGCAAGGGATCCCTTGATGATTGGCAAAATGGCCTCAGGTGTCTTGAGATAGGTTTCCTCAAACTTGAAGATATCACCTGTTCCCGTCGGGAAATACGGATGGAACTGCTCATTGACCTCAAGCTGCTCAAGCATAGTCGGCTCAACGCCAATGGGAATGCGCGTTCCTGGGGAATCATCCATGCCATCCGTATCAATACCGACCTGCGCATGCAGACGATACCGATGGTCATAGGCATCACAATAGGGAGCCACATGCGCATCGACACGTGCCTTGATGGCATCCATGATCCGGATGCCCAATGCCGTTGCCTCGGGATTCATGCCGAATCCCTTCTTCTTATCCGTGATGCCCAGCAGATAATTGCAGCATTCAGCAAGACCGACGACGCCAAACATGCCCGTGAAATTCTCCTGCCGCACAAAGCCCTCGGTCACAAGGAAGTTGGTCTTGAAGAAGGAGGATTCCTCTACGATAAATTTGACGCGCTTATCCATGTACTCAAGCTGCAGATCAATATGACGCGGCAGCTCACGCTCAAGAAAATCCTCAGGACTCTTGGCATCCAGTGCACATTCATAAAGGCGCATTCTGGGAAGAGTAAATCCGCCGCCGGCAATGGAAAGGCCGTTATAGCAGGAGGCAATTGCATACCTCTCCCCCCACTCACTGACAAACATCCGGTGATTGGCAAAGCTGGGCTTCGCCGTTTTCAGCATACAGCGTACACACGCAAGTGCAAAGTCATCGCTGGTCTTCTCCGGATCATACCGAAGGGTAAGATTCGGCACAGCCAGCTGCATCTCCTCGGTAAGCTCAAGCAGAATCCGTCCGGTCACGGAGTCCTCGGGACCGATATCTGCATGTACAAAGGAATCCGTCTGAACCTTATCGATGTTTCTCAGGAACAGCCGCAAAACCTTCTTGGCATAGTCCCTCTCCTCGCGAAGAACAAAGGGCTCAAGCAGCTTGTCAAGGTCGCCAAGATAAACCGGGTATGCGGTGATCGACGGGACATGGCAATAGAAGATTTCAAGAACATTGACTGCCTCAAGCAGATCCTTTGGCGGATCCAGCTCAAGGAATTTGCATCCCTTCTCAAACAGGAGCTCGTAATCCGGGCAGATATAGCGCGGACGATATGGCATACAGCCCTCATTCAGGTCACATAGTGCTCCCTTTCTCTTTGCCTCATAGTATTCATCCGAATAACGCAGGGTATCATCCGTGCTTTCTCCAAGCCGAGCAAGGGCAAGCACCTCCTGCCGATACGTAAGTGTCGGGTCCTTGATGATGTTCAGTGCAGCTGACACTGTCGCTTCCTCCTTTACAGTAAACGCATATGGTGATATTCCATTGTTTCCACATGGAATGGGTCTTCCTTAGGTTTCGTCATTGTATCCTATTTTATATTTGCTTGTCAAATCGCAGTTTCAAAATCATTGACCAATTTGGGCAAATAGATTAGAATATGCAAAGAGTATTTCACGTTATCTATTGAATCGGTCATTCATCTGTCTGACTGCACAAAGGGGGAGATTTCTTGTCTAAGCAATATGTGGACATGAATACGCCCGTCATTGAGATGCGGAATATCGTCAAGCGGTTTGGCGATTTTGTCGCAAATGACGGCATAAACCTCACCGTCCACAAAGGTGAAATTCATGCTATCCTGGGTGAAAACGGAGCCGGAAAATCGACGCTGATGAATCAGCTGTACGGCCTGCTGAAGCCCACCTCCGGCGACATCCTGGTCAACGGGAAAAAAATCGTGATGAATACCCCCAGAGATGCCATTGATGCCGGCATCGGCATGGTTCATCAGCACTTTATGCTGGTCCAGCCGTTTACCGTTACCGAGAACATCGTCCTGGGCATGGAGCCACAGAAAGGCATTGCGCTTGATATGACAACCGCCCGGAAGAACGTGGTTGAGATCTCCGAGCGCTATGGTCTGGCCATTGATCCGGATGCCAAGATTGAGGATATCTCGGTGGGCATGCAGCAGCGCGTTGAAATCTTAAAGGCGCTGTATCGTGGTGCCGACATTCTGATTCTGGATGAGCCCACTTCTTCCCTGACACCTCAGGAAATCGTTGAGCTCATTGAAATCATTCACAACCTGACGAGAGATGGAAAGAGCATCATCCTCATCACACATAAGCTGAAGGAAATCAAGGAGTCTGCGGATTTCTGCACCATCATCCGTGCCGGAAAGTACATTGACACGGTGGATGTGGATACCGTCGATGAAAACGACCTGGCCAGCATGATGGTCGGGCGCAAGGTCACCTTCACGGTGGACAAACCACAGATGACCCCTGGCCCCGTTGTCCTGCATGTTGAAAATCTCCACGGCGTCGACTACCGTGGCGTCGAAATTCTGAAGGGTCTCAACCTTGATGTCCATGCTGGTGAAATCGTCGGCATTGCGGGCATTGACGGCAATGGTCAGACCGAGCTGGTGGAGATCCTGACCGGTCTCCGCAAGGCGACCCAGGGTGAGGCAACCGTCAACGGTGTCAGCATCTACAACA
>JAFUZM010000330.1 GCA_017476605.1 Clostridia bacterium | reverse complement strand
GAGATCACCTCGGACCTGGCCGAGCGCCACGGCGCCATACTGGCGATCAACGGGGATTATTACAACCACAAGGATCGCTTCAAGCACAGTCTCATCATCCGAAACGGCGTTCTCTACCGGGAGGACAAGTCCAATGTGGATCAGTTACTGGTCACGGCAGACGGAAGCTTTGTGACGCTTCCAAAAGGCCAGTTTGCCGAGGGAACGGGTCAGGATTATGTGGATCAGCAGGTCTGGCAGTGCTTTGCCTTTGGCCCGACATTGGTTGAGAACGGGGAAATCACCGAGTTTCCCGAAAAGTACATCATTTCTCTTGCCCCTGATATTTTTGAGCCCAGAACCGCCATCGGCTGGGCAGGGGAGAATCACTATGTCGCTGTCGTGGTCGATGGCAGGCGCAAAAGCTGGAGCACTCAGGGCATGAGTCTGCAGCAGCTGCAGGCTCTTTTTAAGGAGCTGGGCGTTCAGGTCGCCTATAACCTGGATGGTGGCGGAACGACGACACTCTATTTTAACGGAGAGGTGCTGAACAGACCCAGCAGCGGGCGACAGCGCGAAACCGGCGACATCATCTATTTCGTGGACGGCGCAGGAGAGGAGAAACCGGAATGAGGATTGCCCGTTGGCTATTGCTTGCAGTCGCAATGATGTGCCTCTGCGCCTCGTCGCTTGCGGCGGAGGGAGATCCGCTTCTCAAGGTGGACGATCTGCTGACGCTTCAGGCGAGCTATGAACGGTTCCTCAATGATCTTGCCGATCTTCTGATTGAACGGGAGCTGCTTTCAGCCGATGATCGGGAGGCATGGCTTGACATGCAGATGGGGGACTACATCAGCAATGGCGGATATGGGTCCATCATGACGCTGTTTTATCCGGGCGTTCTTGAATATGCGGAGGAAGAGGAACAGCTTGTAGAGGTGAAGGGTGAAATTGAAGGGGGAACCATGAGCCTTCTGACCATGCGCCGATACAGCCCGGGTGATGCGGGGACCTATGGCCTCATGCTCCTCCCGGAGGCGATGGATAATGATAACCGGCCCATCAGTGCTTCCTTTGAGCTCAGTGCGTCGGATGGCGTCTTCTATCGCTGGGATCCCGTAGCGGACAGCTATGTTTCCGTTGGCGTCTCCGTTGTGACGGAGGGAGAGACGGTGTTCTGGAGCTGCTATGCGCCCATGGAGGGTGCCCTTGAGCCTCGAATCACCTTTGACATCTCCACGGAAAACGGGACAGTGCAGCTTGGCCGTCTGGTCCTTCAGATGGACATTGTAAATGGCGGATATCGCATCGGCGATGCTTTTTTAAGCGAATAAAACACGGCCTCCGGAATTCACAAAATGAATCCTGGAGGCCGTATGTGTTCATTCAGATGAGTTTATTCTTAATCCAGCTGTCCCATGTATCCGGTGCATATCCAACGGTTGCATTTTTCCCGTTTCTCACAATGGGAAGCCGGAGCAGGTTTGGATGCTCCATGAGACCGGATAAAATCTGATCGACATTCTGTGTGTACGCAATGACGCTTTCCCGCCATGCTGAGCTGTTCTTATCGACGAGATTGTCAAGGCCTACCGCTTTGACAACGCTCTCGAGCTCCCTGCGGGAAATGCCGTACTTGAGCGTATCAATTTTCTGATAGGCAATGCGGCGCTCCTTGAAGTAGCGCTCGGCCTTTTGGGTATCAAAGCCCTTTCCTGAAAAGATCTGAAGTGCCAATGTGATCACCACCTTCCGGATACATGCTATTCAACAAGAACCCATTTGTCAAGAGGTACCGATATGAAAAAGAAAACCGTACTGGTCACCGGAGCCTCCGGTGGAATCGGGGCTGCCATTGTCCGCCAGCTGGCAAAGGACGGCTATACTGTCCTGGCCCATGCCAATCGCGGCATGAATATGGCCACACACCTGGCCCAGGAGCTCTGTGCAACCGGCTATGATGTCCACACTGTTCAGGCCGACCTCAGCGACAGCAATCAGGTAAACCGCCTTTGCAGTGAGGCGCTGACCTTATATCATGGTCTCTATGCGCTGGTTCACTGCGCCGGAATCGCGTGGACCGGCCTCATGCCAGACATGACGGATGCAGAATGGGACCGGCTGATCGGGACCAATCTGTCCTCCGCGTTCTACCTTTGCCGGGCCCTTGTGCCGGAGATGATTTCAAAGCGTTCCGGGCGCATTGTCCTGATTTCCAGCATCTGGGGCCAGACGGGCGCCTCCTGTGAGGTGGCCTACTCGGCGACCAAGGCGGGGCTGATCGGCTTTGGCAAAGCACTGGCCAGAGAGGTGGGTCCCTCCGGCATCTGTGTCAACTGCGTTGCCCCCGGGGTCATTGACACCCGGATGATGGAGCGTTACACTCAGGAGGAAAAGGACGACCTGGCAGCGGATACAGCGCTTCAGCGTCTCGGCACTCCCGGGGACGTCAGTGGTGTGTGTAGCTTTCTTTTATCCGATGCCGCCAGTTTTATTACCGGACAGGTCATCGGGGTTGAAGGCGGATTCATCTGAGGAGAAGTTCATAGGAGTCATTTGAGGTATCGACCAGGAATTGGCCGGTACCTCTATTTTTGTGTATGTGGCAAAATAGGAAAGACTAAAATGATCATGTAAATATAGACTTTATGACGATAAAAACGTATAATATGAGAATAATGATGATATAAAAATCATAGCCTTCTAAGAATTCTTCTTACTGTTTTTATGTAGCAATTTATCCTCACGTGCAATCTAAACAATAATAATATGAAATGTCGCGAGGCAAGCGACTAATTGAAAGGAAGAATCTGATACAATAATCTCATTCTTGGAAAGATACCGGATGCTGATCAGTCAAAGTGAAAAAGGGGGACAAATACAATGGCAGATACTCAGGCGAATATTGGTTTTGAGAAACAACTATGGAATGCAGCATGCGTTCTTTGGGGGCACATTCCAGCAGCAGAATATAGACAAGTGATTATTGGCTTAATATTTCTTCGCTATATTTCTGCTGCATTTGATAGAAGATACAAAGAACTCGTAGCTGAGGGTGATGGATTTGAGGACGATCCTGATGCCTATATGGAAGAGAATATTTTCTTTGTTCCTGAAATTGCTCGATGGGAGTATATAGCATCCAAAGCGCATACGCCTGAGATCGGAAAGATTCTCGATGATGCTATGAGATCTATTGAGGACGATAATAAGAGCCTCAAAAATGTTCTGCCGAAGAATTATGCAAACCCAGATTTGAACAAAAGGGTTCTTGGCGATGTAGTTGATTTGTTTACAAACAACATCAAAATGGATGGAACTGAAGCAAGCCAGGATTTGCTGGGGCGAACCTATGAGTACTGCATTGCTCAGTTTGCTGCTGTTGAGGGAAAAAGTGGTGGTGAATTCTATACCCCTTCATGTGTTGTAAAAACATTGGTTGAAGTTCTTCAGCCGTTCAATAACTGCCGGGTTTATGACCCGTGCTGTGGCAGCGGTGGTATGTTCGTTCAAAGCCTAAAATTCCTTCAGGCACATGGCGGAAGAAGAGACAGCATTGCCATTTATGGTCAAGAAGCAAATAGTGATACATGGAAGATGGCCAAAATTAACATGGCTGTCAGAGGTATCAATGCTGATTTTGGTAAATATCATGCAGATACATTTACTAATGATTTACATCCGTCTCTACGGGCGGATTTCATAATGGCAAATCCACCATTCAATTATCATCCATGGCATCAGGAAGAATTGTTAGAAGACGTCCGATGGAAGTATGGTATTCCACCCGCTGGCAATGCTAACTATGCTTGGATTCAACATATGATTCATCATTTGGCACCAAATGGAAAAATCGGTCTCGTACTTGCTAATGGTGCTCTTTCTTCCCAGACGGGTGGCGAAGGAGAAATTCGAAAAAGAATTATCCAGGCTGATCTTGTGGAAGCAATTGTTGCCATGCCAACCAATCTTTTCTATAGTGTTACGATTCCTGTCAGTCTGTGGTTTATCTCCAGAAATAAGAAAAACAAAGGTAAAACGGTATTCATTGATGCCAGGAAGATGGGCATAATGGTTGATCGTATACATCGAGATCTTTCTGATGAGGAAATAAGTAAAATAGCACAAACAGTTTCAAAATATCAAAAAGATGAGCTTGAAGATATTAAAGGGTTCTGCGCAGTTGCCACAATGACTGATATTGAAAAGAATGATTTTGTTTTAACTCCAGGAAGATATGTAGGAATTGAAGATCAGGAAGATGATGGAGAGCCTTTTGAAGAGAAGATGTCAAGATTGACAAGTGAATTGAGTGGTCTTTTTGCTAACAGTCACGAGCTTGAAGAACAGATTCGGAAAAAACTGAGGGCAATTGGATATGAAATCTGATTGGAATGGAATACTGTCAAGTATAAAAGATCCACTCCCATGCCTTTTTGTGAGGAATGCTTATGTGTTAAGTGCGGCAATATGATTGATTTTAATTCATCACTACGCTTGCGTAAAGGAAGTATTGCCCAGAGTACCTGTGAAAATGCTTAGAACATTTTCAAATAAGGGGCGGTGGTAATAATCAGAAGTCGTATAATGGCGGAGCTCAATTTCAAGATAGCAATATCATTATTTCAGGGATAATACCATGTCTTGAGAACGGAAAAACAACCTTTGTTGATGTGTTGTATTAAATGCTCCAACATAATCGGGAACAGATTGGTGGCATCGAGCATAAGTTCCGTAAAATCGGTAGATGAATAGACAATTCCAAAGTACATCCGACTAAGGTTTGGTGGACGCTTGCGACAATTGTAAGTGATAAAGGAATGCTTATTTAACAACTTCAGCGGCTCATTGGACATCAGAGATAGATACGATCTTGCAAGTATGGAATGGTTAAGCAGAGCAATGTGAAAGCGACTGTGAGGGAATATATAGGGTAAGGAGGATTCAAATGGTTTGGGGTGATTATATTTCTCTGGAATATGGGAAACCTGTAAAAGATAAGGAGTCATCTAATGGGGAGGTTCCAGTGTATGGCACAAATGGGCGAATTGGAACTTCGCATCTGCCCCCACTTTGCAAGATTTCTTCGTTTATAATTGGGCGGAAGGGGGCTTATAGGGGAGTTCATTACTCGCCAGTTCCTTTTTCAGTAATAGACACAGCGTTCTATGCATTGCCTCTTACTGATAAAGTAAATATGAAATGGGCGTATTATAAGTTTTTAACCTATGACATAAACAGAATGGATAGTGGGTCTGCAATACCGTCTACAGATCGATATGAATTGTATAAGATCCCAGTGGATATTCCTGAGTTGAACACGCAGGGAAAGATTGTTGCAATTCTGGATTCGTTTGATGAGAAAATTGCTATCAATAATGCTATAAATGATAATTTAGCGGCTTAGAGGGTAATGCTGGAGACGTCAATTTCGCCGGACATTAGCTTAGGTAATATAGTATCGCGCATTGCCGCGAGTTCCCGATTCTGCTTTTCCAATGTTCTCTGTTGCTGGAATAGCGGATCACAGAACAAAGAGAATGTTTGGAGCGTAGCTTTGTCAGGAATGATTGCAGGAACTGTGCGCATGGTGCTACCGGAAATCTCCTTAAATGTCGAACCAGAAGCCATGCTCTCAATGATTGGTAACGCATTCTTGAGAAAGTAATACACAAAAGCAGTTCCTATATGATCATGTGGCACGACAGACTTAAACCCCTGATTGGTTGTTACTTCACCATCTGCGATGGCAATGTAACCGATCGGAGCACGGGAAGAGAACAAGACAGTGCCTTCAGGCATGATGGTTGCACTACTATTCCGTAAACCAAGTTCTGTAATATCATCTGCGCCGTGGCTTATGAACTTTGATTTGTCGACTGACAAATCTTTCGGGGTGATCCAAGCAATACCATGTTCCGCATAATACTCGGGCTTTGCTTTAGAAGGGGTACTGCCGCCTATAACTGCCCCCAGGTCAGAGATTGTCCCTTCTGTCCAGGATGGATCAGCTTGGGTAACGAACATCTCGTGAAAAATGGCGGCTGCTTGCTGCTCTAAATTATCATTTATCTATTAACTCTTTCCAGTGGAAGAGTGAGGTTTAAGAAGAACCCACTGGTATTTGTTCTTCTATATGGGAGGACGAATAAATGAAAAGCATAATCATCAGTAATGTTACCAACGCTTTATCATCAGTGTTATCTCACCAGCAATTAAAATCACTTTTAGATGCACTGAACCTTTCTTTTATTGGGTATGACGTTGTCAAAATCGAAACATCATTAGAAGATAATAGTAAGAAGCTTATAGATTCTTTTTTGGCTGCAAAAAAAATCGAGGGTAGTTCAGAAAAAACGATTAAGTATTATCGAAACACAATTAATAGCGTCATGGATGAAATAGGAAAACAGATAGTATCAATTAACACTGATGATATCCGTCTCTATCTTTCCAATTATCAGGAGAAAAGAAAAGTTAGTAATGTGACAATTGATAATGTTCGGCGTATTCTTTCGAGTTTTTTCTCCTGGCTTGAAGATGAGAACTATATCTTAAAAAATCCAATAAGACGGATTCATAAAGTTAAGACTGCGAAGATTATTAAAGAAGCATTCTCAGATGAAGACGTTGAGAAGCTGAGGGAAGAGACTGAAAACAGCAGAGATCTTGCAATTATAGACTTTCTTAAATCGACAGGAGTTCGAGTCGGAGAACTGGTAACATTGAACCGTGATGATATCGACTTTGTTGAACGTGAGTGCATTGTGCTTGGAAAAGGAAATAAAGAGAGAATTGTTTATTTTGATGCGACAGCTAAATTGCATCTTGAAAACTATCTTGGAGCTAGAAATGATGATAATCCAGCACTTTTTGTCCATCTCCGAGTTCCTAATAAGCGGCTAGAGATTGGTGGTGTAGAGTCAATGTTAAGGAACCTGGGAAAGAAAGCTAGTATAAAAAAAGTTTATCCACACAGGTTTAGACGGACACTAGCAACTACAGCTATTGATAAGGGAATGCCAATTGAACAGGTACAGCATCTGCTTGGACATCAGAGGATTGATACAACACTTCATTATGCTATTGTAAAACAACAGAATGTGAAACAATCGCATAGAAAGTATATCGGGTAGGGAGGAGCGCAGTGTGGAAAAATGGAAGAAAACGACTCTAGGAGCTGTCTGTGAATCCGTGTCAATCACTTACAATAACAAACATAATAAAGTGGTTCTCATAAACACTTCTGATGTTTATGATGGACAAATATTCAATCATGAACCAGTTGAGAATAGAAACCTAAAGGGTCAATTCAAGAAGACTTTCCAGAAAAATGATATACTGTTCTCTGAAATAAGACCTGAGAACAAGAGATATGCATTCGTGGATTTTGAAGACACCGAGCATTATATTGCGTCAACCAAGCTTATGGTGATTAGACCAAATACAAAATACATTTTGCCACGCTTTTTATTTTCAATCTTGACTTCTAAGGCTATGCTTCAGAAATTACAGCACCTTGCTGAAACCAGGTCAGGAACTTTTCCTCAGATCACATTTGGCGCAGAAGTTTCCACTCAGGGAATCTATCTACCTGAACTTGAGGAGCAAGCTAAAATTGTTTCTGTCATGAATGCGATAGCATTAAAGATTCGTATCAATAACAAAATAAATGATAATTTATATCAACAGCTTCAGGCTATCTATCGGCAGATGTTTGGTGAGTCGGCGCAAGACGACGAGCCTGAAGGGCATTTGTCGGATATCTGCACATATTCTCAACGTCGCATAGACATCTCCTCTCTTTCCCTTGAAAGCTATTATTCAACCGAAAACATGCTTCCAGGAAAAGCCGGAGCAGTTGCTGCTTCATCGTTGCCTTCTATCGAGAAAACCACAGGATGCAAGCCTGGTGATATTCTCATTTCAAATATACGACCCTACTTTAAAAAAATAGTGTATTCCCAATCTGAATGTGGTTGTTCAACCGATGTTCTCTGTTTTGTTCCTAAGGAACCAAATCTCTCCTTGTTCATTTTCAGTACACTGTATGACGATCACTTCTTCAATTACATGGTGGCAGGATCAAAGGGAACGAAGATGCCGCGGGGTGACAAGCAGCAAATCATGGCTTATCCTGTCGTCCTGCCATCAGCAGCTCAGCTGGCAGAGTTCAATGCTGTAGCACAGCCGATTCTTGCGGAAATTGAGATTGGCAGCCAAGAGAACAAACGACTAGCATGTATGCGCAATGCCCTGTTGCCCAAGCTAATGTCCGGCGAAATCGACGTCTCCAGCATTACCCTCTAAGCCGCTAAATTATCATTTATCTAACAACCAATTGAAAAGGAGATACCCGTATGCCTGCTTTTACTGAGGCCTCTTATGAAAACAGTATTATTGAACTGTTTCAGAATATGGGATATGAGCATGTTTATGGTCCGGATGTAGTGCGTGACTTCAACAGTCCTTTGTACGATGAAGTGCTCGAGAACGCGATTCGGAATCTTAATCCTAATATTCAGGAAGATGGAATCAAGGAAGCACTATATAAACTGCGCAACTTTGATAACGGAGACCTTGTCCAGAAAAATGTGATTTTCACGGATTATCTCCAAAATGGGATCGAAATAAGTTTCCAGGATAATGGGGAACGTCGAAGTGATATTGTCAGGCTGGTGGATTATGAAAATCTGAACCACAACAGCTTTATTATTGCAAATCAATGGACCTTTATCGAAAATGAGAAGCGACGTCCAGACATTATCTTGTTTTTAAATGGTCTTCCGGTTGTCATTATGGAGCTGAAATCGCCCTCGAGGGAGGAAACCAGTGCGAGCGACGCGTATCTGCAGCTACGTAATTATATGCAGGATATTCCATCCATGTTTGTATATAATGCCATATGCGTAATGAGTGACCATGCCATGAGTAAAGCTGGTACGATAACCAGTGGTGAAGATCGCTATATGGAGTGGAAGACAAAGGATGGAAACTATGAAGACAGAGCATATGCACAGTTTGATACATTCTTTGAAGGTATTTTTGAAAAGACACGGTTTCTGGATATACTGAAAAACTTTATTCTTTTCAGTAGCGAAGGGACAAAGAGTATTAAGATTCTTGCTGGGTATCATCAGTACTTTGCCGTACGCAAAGCAGTTGCAAGCACAAGAACGGCAAGTGGTGAAAACGGAAATGGAAGAGGAGGTGTATTCTGGCATACACAGGGAAGTGGGAAATCACTTTCCATGGTTTTCTATGCTCATTTGCTTCAACAGGAAATGGAAAACCCAACAATTGTTGTGATTACGGACCGGAATGATCTCGATAATCAGTTGTTTTCTCAGTTTGTAAAATGTAAGGATTTTCTGCGTCAACAGCCAATTCAGGCAAGCAGCCGGAAACATCTCAAAGAATTGCTGAAGGATCGTCAGGCTAATGGTATCTTCTTCACAACAATGCAAAAGTTTGAGGAAGACGATGAGGCACTCAGTTTGCGTAAGAACATAGTAGTAATGGCAGATGAGGCTCATCGCGGGCAGTATGGACTTGTTGAAAAAGTCAAGATGGTCAAAAATGCTCTTGGCCAGAAAGTTGCTAAAATTATAAAAGGAATTGCCCGAATCATAAGGGACAGTTTACCAAAAGCAACGTATATTGGATTTACCGGGACACCTATCTCTGCTAAAGACCGTGATACACGTGAGGTCTTTGGAGACTATATTGACATATACGACATGACACAGGCAGTCGAAGATGGAGCTACACGTCCCATTTATTATGAAAGCCGTGTTGTGAATTTGAAGCTGGATCCAGAGATCCTTCGTCAGATAGATGAAGAATATTCAAGATTGGAAAATGAAGAAGGGGTATCGGAGGAAATCATAGCACAAAGCAAGAAGCATCTTGCGCAGATGGAGACGATTCTGGGGGATGATAAGTGTATCCGTTCGCTTGTAGATGATATTCTTGATCATTACGAGAATTACAGAGAAAATCTGTTAACTGGTAAAGCGATGATTGTCGCTTATTCACGTCCAATTGCGATGAAGATTTATAAACGAATTCTAGAGGTTCGCCCTGCATGGACAGATAAAGTTGCTCTTGTTATGACAACAGGGAATCAGGATCCGGAGGAATGGCGCTCAATTATTGCTCCAAGGCAGAATTACAAAGAAGAACTGGCGGTTAAATTTAAGGACAATGATAGCCCACTGAAAATTGCCATTGTGGTTGATATGTGGCTGACTGGATTTGATGTGCCAAGCCTTGCAACGATGTATGTGTTTAAACCGATGCGTGGACACAATCTTATGCAGGCGATTGCAAGAGTAAACCGTGTTTTCAAAGATAAAGAAGGCGGCCTGATCGTTGATTATATCGGAATAGCAGCAGCACTAAGAGAAGCTATGCGGGACTACACCAAACGAGACCAGGGAAATATGGAAGAAATGGATGTTGCCGGTGTCGCTTACACAAAATTCAGAGAGCTTCTTGAAGTATGCAAGTCATTCTTACACGGTTTTGATTATTCGGATTTCTATGGCAGTTCGGATCTAAAGAGGGCACAAAGCATAACAGGTTCTGTCAACTATATTATTGGGTTGGGTGAAGAGAAAAAGAAGGATTATATTAAACAGGCATATTTGCTTAAACAGGCACTGTCACTGTGTTCTGCAGTTGCTTCGTATGATGAGCGAACAGAGGCATCATTCTTTGAAGCGTGTCGGGTCCTTATTGTACGTCTGATTTCAGAAGGTGGCCACACACATTGGTCTATTAAAGAGGTGAACGCAAGAATCAATGAACTCCTGAAACAGGCAGTAAAAAGTGATGGAGTAATAAATCTCTTCAGTGATTTCAAAGAAGAATTCAGCTTGTTTGATCCAGATCTTCTTGCAGAGATCAGCAGAATGAAGGAAAAGAACATTGCAGTTGAAATATTGAAAAAATTGCTTGCTGAACAGGTTGCAATCTTTGACAAGACGAATCTTGTAAAGAGTGAAGAATTCAGTAAAAAACTCCAGCAGGTCATGAACAGTTATCTGAATGGAATGATTACAAATGAAGAAGTTATCCATGAATTGATTGAAATGGCACATCAGATCAGTGACATAAAACAGATTGGAAGTATTCTTAATCTGAGCGAAGATGAACAAGCATTTTATGATGCGCTGACGAAGCCGGAGGTAATCCTGGATTTTTACACAAATGATGAACTGGTTCAACTGACGAAAGAGCTGACGGAAATGCTTCGTAAGAACCGTACAATCGACTGGGAAAAACGAGACGATGCAAGAGCCAAAATGCGGATGATGGTAAAGAAGCTTTTGAAGAAATATCATTATCCACCGGAAGGTATGGAGGATGCGGTAAAGACAGTTCTTGCACAGTGCGAACTATGGACTGATGCAAGGTTGTATTATTCAGGCTCAAGTCTCTATGGAAGATTGTAGTGATAGATTAAAGCGCAAGAATAATAGGTGAGATATGCTGATTAGCAATTTTGAATACTTGTCAAATTGTGATTTTCCCTCAAAAATCAGAAAAACCTGTCAGAAGGCAGAAGAGGAATATATCGGCGGATCGTTTGAGACGTGCATTATTACTTGTCGACAAGCAACAGAATACATTACAAAACTGGTGTTTGATGATGAGATCTTATTTGACAAACCCATTTGGTATACAGAGTTTTCCCAACTTTATGATTTGCTGAGCTCAAATGAATTTAGAAAGGCTTTCTCAGATGGATTCACTTTGAAAGAGGTGGATGAAAAAATAAGAAAACCTGGAAATGCATGTATTCATGGCATGGATACGGACATAACGGTTGATGACGGATATGAGGCTTTACGGACGTTGTTTGTCTTTGTTACACGTATCCATAATCTAACTTTTCAAGAACCATACACAGAATCTTTTATTGAACCGTATTACTGGGATGAATCAACGGCGCCACTTGAGGTAGATTATTTGTCACTGATTCAGGAGGAACAGGATCCAGAATTGAAGGCAAAATATGCACTTCTGAGAAAATGTGAAGATGAAGATTTTGCTATACAGGAGTTTGTAGAGAATCTTCCGGAAGAATCAGGAATAAAACGTTTGATTGCTGTTTTGACCGATACTAAGATGTTAAGACAAATGCTGGCGGAAAGCCCTATCCAGTTGAGAAAACAGATCGCAAATTGTTACTTTGGCTTTAACTATCAGGAAGAAGATGCGGTGATTGCATATTCAATCAAAGCATGCCGAAGAATCGTGAAGGCATCCTATAAGTTTATTCAACAATTCTTAAAAGCAGAAAACGAGGAGGATGATGAAAATGAGTGAAGTACCAAATGTTTTTGATATGCTGAATTCAGAAGCAGAGTTCGCAAGACTGGTAGGAGAAATACATAAGAGTGCATTGGCAGTACAAAACAGTGTTCAAAACTCGCGAAAATCAGCAGATATGCTGGATAAAAAATCAGAGGAATTATCTGCACAGATCGAGCGTGTAGAAGGATTGCTGATGGACCTCAAAACAGAACGAAAAATGTTGATGGAGGATATCAATAAACACGAAGCTGTTCTTGAGGAAATGCAAAGACTTGAGGAAAGTTTTAATGGTGCCATTCAAGCATATGGAAACATCTCGAATGTTTATAAGATTTTTGATGAAAGACTTAGGGCAATTGAAGATTCTAAAGGCCAGAATTTAAAAAAGGAAGATATTGTTATTGAGCCATCTCAAAAGGAGGAAAGAGACCCAAGAATTGATTATGATGAAGTGACATCAGTAGAAAAACTATTTAATAAATATAACGGAAAAATTGATGGACCTGTTATTGTTGTCAGAACCAAGAACTTCCCATGGAGCGGAGACTATTGTATGGCAATCAAGAACGTAAGCAAAGGGAAGGCGTGGGGCGTTCGATACAGTTATGGCCAACCGGGAAAGAAGACGCCACTTAAGGCAGATGATGAAGAATACAGCATGTATTGCGGTCCAAGCTTAAAGACAATCGCTGAGGACTTTAAGAAACGGTAAAAAAGGATTATCGAAGCGATAATTACAAAGAATGAGTAGTGTTCATCCCGCCTCTTCAATAGCTTCAAATGATGAGAGAAAGAACAGGCTACATTGAAGGCAGAACATAGCCGGGAGAAGGAAGTTCAGAGTAAATAAGAAAGCTATAAACGGGAATGATAAGAAAAAACTGTCGAGTGGGTTCAGAAACTATGATTGTTATCAATGTATATGGCAAATGATGTCGATGTTCTAAAGTTACATCTGTGAGAATGCCAATGTTTCTGATATTTGTCCATTTGAGATATTGAGAGATTATATGAAGAACTACCAATTTGCTGTTAATAAATGAACGAATTGCTAGAGGAAACACGATCATCAGTAACAAGCCAGTTTTGATGGAGGTGTGTCATGAACGAACGCGGTCAGATTACCTATATGCAGGTGAGAATTGCCAGAATGGCAACTGAAAAGTGGAACGTTTCTGTGGCAGAGGTAGCCAAAATTTTTCACCAGTATCAAGTGTTTGAATTCATCAGGGACTGCTTTGGTATCTTCCATGTTGAAGGAGATGAAGCGGTTTGGGAGGATATTGTTCCTTACCTGAAGGCCAGGGGGTGCGCTTATGCCTGAACTGAAAAATGGTATGCGTCTGTACCATGGGAGTTACTGTGAGGTTGCAGAACCGGATCTGTCTAGATGCGCACAATTCAAGGATTTTGGACAGGGATTCTATTTAACATCATCCCTAGAACAAGCTAAGAGCTTTGCAAAGTTAAGTACAAGCAAAGCCATTGGCAGAAAGCTTATCCAGCCGCAGCGTTTTGGGGTTGTTAGCACTTTTGCCTACGAGGCTAATACCGAACTAAGCATAAAGGATTTTCCTACGGCAGGGATTGAATGGTTGCATTGCGTCATCGGTCATCGCAAAAATATCTATTTTCTTGATGCAGTGCATAAGCTCAAAAGCTACGATATTATTTCTGGAAAGATTGCAAATGATGATACCAACGCAACGATTGTCACTTATCTAGACGGTCTATATGGTGTGATTGGATCAGAGAGGGCAGATACCATCTGCATTAGTCTGCTTCTTCCTGAACGGTTACAGGATCAATTCTGTTTCAGGACGGTTAGAGCATTGAGTACTTTGACATTTGAAGGGAGTAAGCAAGTATGGCTGTAGATTCTCAGATTCCGGTGTACAAAGAAAATGCTGCCATCGATATGAGTATTCAGATGGTTGTGGATGATTTGTCGACAATGTTTTGCAGACCGGTGGAGGAAATTTTGCCTGAGTTTCTGCAGTCTAGAACTTGTGCAATTCTCTATGATCGGACGACGAAGCTCTGGTGGGATGGACCGTGCGTGATTGAGGAATACTATCTGGAAGAGCTCAGCGAAGCCAAGGAGCAGGTTTCATGAATGAAAGGCCCCGAAATTGCTCAATTTGGGCTCAACTTGAGCTTACAGCGATATTATGGGTTCAGACTATTTGGCGAGCATGAAGATGGAGGTGACCGGGAAGCATGGAAAAGATAAATGAGTGCAGAGCATGGTCTGCAGGGGATCTAATCCTTGAGGAATATCATGATCATGAGTGGTGCAGGATCAGCCATGATGATCGTTTCCAATTTGAGATGCTATGCCTGGAAGGAGCCAGTGTCGGATTATCATGGAAGACGATTATGCATAAAAGGGAGGCCTACCAGGTGGCATTTCATGGCTTTGATATCGCAAAGTGTGCAGCGATGACCGATGATGAACTGGAAGGCCTTCTTGCCAATCCTGGCCTGATCCGCAATCGAAACAAGATCTTCAGCGTACGTAAGAATGCACAGATTGTAGAGGAAATTCAGCGGGAATATGGATCATTAGATGCGTATCTTTGGAGCTTTACAGATGGAAAGCAGATAGATGGGCACTGGAGGACGTCGGCGGAGGTGCCAACGGTTTCGGATGTTTCCCGGAAAATGGCTGCGGATATGAAAAAGCGTGGAATTGGATTCGTCGGGCCGGTGATTACGTATTCCTTCATGCAGTCGATCGGTATGGTGAATGATCATCTTGCAGACTGCGAATACAGGTGCGAGCTGAATGCAGCAGAATGACGGGGGAAATGAGGAAATCCGAGAAGACGATACCGTGAGATAGAAGAATGACCTCGGAGGAGGACAAAATGCCTCCTGAAAGGAACAGACCATGAAACAATACATCGTAGATGCGTTTACATCCAAGCCGTTTTCCGGAAATCCTGCAGCTGTCTGTGTCATGGAATCCTGGCCATCCGAGGAAT
This sequence comes from Clostridia bacterium, assembly GCA_017476605.1. Classification (GTDB taxonomy): domain Bacteria; phylum Bacillota; class Clostridia; order Christensenellales; family Aristaeellaceae; genus Ventricola. The sequence continues at coordinate 485 of JAFUZM010000330.1, read as the reverse complement.
CCATGATGAAGCTGGCAATGGAGAACAATCTTTCAGAAACGGCTTTTATCGTAAAGGAGCACGGCGGATATCATTTGAGATGGTTCACACCGGGAACGGAGGTTGAACTTTGCGGCCATGCGACGCTTGCATCCGCCTTCGTGATCCTAAACGAAATTGAGCCGGACAGGAATGAAGTCACCTTCAATACACTCAGCGGTGAACTGACAGTCAAGGAAACCGGTGGGCTGTATGAGATGATTTTTCCGACCTATGAACTGCGGGAGATTGCGGTGACGGATGAGATGGAAAGTGCATTTGGCGTCCGGCCCAACAAGGCACTGCTTGGGCTGGACCTGATATGTGTCTTTGAAACCGAGGAACAGGTGCGGAGGATGCATCCGGACCAGTCTCGCCTGATCACATTGGAGGGACGCATCCAGAATGCGACAGCAAGAGGGAAGGAAACGGACTCAGTGTCCCGGAGTTTTTGTCCCAAGCTGACG
>JAFUZM010000329.1 GCA_017476605.1 Clostridia bacterium | reverse complement strand
GAGTTGCAGCTCTCAAACATGCGCTGGATGACCATCATGAGCTGCTTGGTGCCAAGACCGGCGACAATGGTCACCGATGCGGCAGAGGCGATGGAGAAGGCGATCGGAACACCGATCAGAAGGAGGAGGATAAATACACCGAATAAAATCGTAGCCATTATTTGACCTCCTTCTTTGTGATCTCTTCAAGCATCATGACAAGGGCATGGAAAGCCAGGATGACCATGCTGATGGGCAGACACATGTAAACGTACTTCATGGGGATCGGAATGGCTGCGGCCATTCGAACCTGCTTACTGCAATAGACGCATCCGTAATAGAAAAGGACAATGAAAAGGACCAGGGAAACAGCGTGAACCAGAACACGCATGCATTTCTGAACATTTTTGGGCATTGCCGACTGGAGTGCGGTAATAGCGATGTTGCCGCCACGGCGATATACGCAGGTGGCACCGAAGAAGGTGGACCAGATCAGAAGGAAACGGGTCGCTTCCTCGGACCAGGCCAGGGCGGTAAACCAGGTTCGCCAGATGATCTGGGCAACGGTGAAAAGCACCATCAGGCCCAGCATAATGACGATCAGGACACCACAGATTTTGTCGATGGTATCACTGATTTTCTTTAAAACTTGCATCTTTTTTTCCTCATTTCAGGGGGAGAAAAAAGGCAAGACACTGTCCTGCCTTTTCTATCGGATTACTTTGCCAGCTGTTCCTGAATGCGGGTGATGTATTCGCTGTACTGCGGATAGTCCTGATAGACGGACTGAACAGCCTCACGGAACGGAGCAACATCAGGATTCTCGATGACCTCAACGCCGTGGCTCTTGATCGCCTCAAGCTGGCTGCTCTCCTGCTCGGCCACCCATGCACGCTCGTATTCGGCGGCTTCCTGAGCGGACTGCTTGAAGATCTTCTGGGTCTCCTCATCGAGCTCGTTGAACTTGTCAAGGCTCATGGTGATGATGGCGGTAGAGTAGCTGTGACGGTCCAGGGTAACGTACTTCTGGTCATAGTCCCAAAGACCATAGGAATAGATGACGTTGATGGGGTTCTCCTCACCGGCGATGGTTCCCTGCTGCATGGCGGTCAGCGCATCCTGCCAGGCCATCGGAACGGCGTTGACACCCAGAGCCTGGAAGGTGGCGGTGTAAACCTTGTTCTCCATGACGCGGATCTTGAGATCCTTGAGGTCTGCCGGAGAGTTGATCGGACGGACGGAGTTGGTCAGATTGCGGAATCCGCGCTCAGCGTAGGCGAGACCCTTGAGGTTTGCACTCTCGAGAGTATCCAGCAGCTCCTGACCGATTTCGCCATCAAAAATGGCATAGGCTTCCTCGTTGTTCGCAAACAGATACGGCATATCAAGGACGCCCATCATGGGGGAGAAGTTTACGAATGGGCCACTGGTGATGATGCCCATATCGAGGCTGTCCATGGACATGGACTCGAGCAGAGCGCTTTCGTCACCCAGAGAGCCATTGGGATAGATCTCAATCTTGTATGCACCGTTGGTGCGCTCGGCAACCAGCTCAGCAAATTTCTCAGCGGCTACCTGGAAAGAATCCTGCTCATTAACGGTGGTTCCCAGCTGCAGTACGGTTTCTGCATAGGCGAGAGAGCAGAGGGAAAGGACGAAAACCAAAAGTGAAACGATGACTTTTTTCATTTCAAAGTCCTCCTGAATATATTCCTGCTTAGGCAGGTCGACAAACGCCTCACATTCTACTCCATCTTTTCTATTTGTCAATATCGTTCATGTTATAGGTGAAAAAATTTCATGTAAATAATCGGACGGTGAGAAATATTAATCCAGAACCATTGCCTATTTGCACCATTCAATTGCTTTTTTGACAAAATAGTTGTATTCTATTGACAACATTCCGCGAGTGATTTTCAAAATTAGAATGTGCGTGTAGCGTCGAGCAGGATTGCCTCGTCTAATCAACAATACCGAATGTACCTGAGAGGAGGAGAGGAGATGCAGGCGAATAAAAAGCGGAGCGAGGCCGGTGCAATGGTTTCCGGAATCGCGATTCTTGTGAATCTCATGCTTGTCATCGGAAAGAGCGCGGTTGGTCTTGCCAGCGGCTCGGTCGCGGTTCTCGGCGATGCCGTGAACAACCTCTCGGATATTGCAACCAGCGTCATTGCGTTTATCGGATTCCGGGTGTCGGAGCAGCCGGCAGACGCTGAGCATCCATACGGGCATGGGCGGATTGAATATCTCGCAAGTCTCTGCGTAGCCGTCATGGTCATGGCGGTCGGCATCAATGTGTTTCTTGACAGTGCAAAGAAATGCATTCATCCAACGCCTGTGACCATCAGTGCCTGGATGGGTGTTGTGCTGCTTGCCTCTGTGCTCGTCAAAGGATTTCTGTTCCTCTATTTCAGGCGGATGAGCAGGAAAATTAAGGCCTCCATCTTTGGAGCAACTGCGGCGGACAGCCGAAACGATGCAATGACCACACTGGTCATCCTGGTCGCAGCACTGGTGGAAAAGACGTGGAGAGTTGCGGTTGACGGACCGGTAGGCGTTGCCGTTTCCATTTATATCATGCTCAATGGGATTTCATTGATCCGCGATGGCATCAGCCCGATTCTGGGGCGTGCACCGGATCGGAGCGTCGTCGTGGGGATCCGAAAGCTGGTGGAAAGTGCACCGCATGTCCTCGGAATGCACGATCTTCTGGTACATGACTATGGGCCCGGACGGCAGTTTGCCAGCGCCCATGTGGAAATGCCGGCGGATATGACGCCCATTGACATGCATGAAATCATTGATGCGGTTGAGCGTCAGGTGCAGGAGGACCTGGGCATACAGATGGTCATCCACTGTGATCCTGTCGTTAAGGACCGGCGCGCAGATGAGATGCGGCATTTTCTTGAAACCAGCGGGATCTGTAAGGGCATGACCGTGCATGATCTCCGCATTGTTCCAACCAGCACAAAGGCAAAAGTCATGTTTGACTGCGTCATTCCCTATACAAAACGGAATCCGGAGGAGGATGTCCGTGAAAGGGTTGTGACGTGCTTTAATCAAAAATATCCGGAATACCTCTGTATCCCAACCATTGAACACAGCTTTACAGGCGATGGAATCGCAGGAGAAACAGATGAAACGTGAACGACTGGAAGACCGGGTAAAAATGAGGAGACTGACGACCGACGACACAGCACAGTATAACGCTTTGCTGCGGTATGCGTTTCAGGTCACGGACAGTGAACTGGCGTCTCTTGGATGGAACCAGAAGGATATGGAAAAATCCAAGAAGCCGGTGCTCAAAAAGACGGAGTCCTTTGGGTACTTTGATGGTGACAAGCTGGCCTCACAGATCAGCATTTACCCAATGCAGATCAACATTTACGGAAAGATGTTTAAAATGGGCGGTGTCACCGGTGTGGCCACCTATCCGGAGTATTCCCAGCATGGACTCATGAGCAACCTGATCAAGCAGGCACTCCAGAACATGCAGGAAAACCATCAGTGCATTTCCATGCTCTATCCGTATTTCATCCCATATTACAGAAAAAAAGGATGGGAAATCGTCACCGACATCATGACCTATACCATTCGGGACACACAGCTGCCCAAAAGGCGCAAAGCAGATGGAATGGTGGAGCGCGTCGATATCGAGAGCGAGGACATTCGCACGATCCATGATCAGTTTACCGCCATGCGCCATGGAGCACTCAAGCGTAACAGCCTTGAATGGGAGGAATACTGGCGCTGGGAGGCAGATGATGTTCTGGTTGCCGTCTACTATGACGCAGAGGAGGAGCCCAAGGGGTATCTCGTCTATTACATCGCTAATGACATCTTCAAGATCAAAGAGTTTGTCTATATCAATGAAGAGGCACATAACGGACTTTGGAACTATATCTCTGCCCATTTTTCCATGATTGAAAAGGTTGTGGGGAATAACTATACCAATGAACCCATGGCCTTTCTGCTTGAGGACAGCGAAATCCAGGAGGAGATCAAGCCATACATGATGGCCAGAATCGTGGATGTCGAAGAATTTCTGAAGCAGTTCCCCTTTGATGTGATCTCCATCTATGATGACCTGCATCTCGTGATTACGGATCCGGTCATGGAAAACAACTGTGGCGATTTTACACTGAGATGGGATGGTCGGGGAGAGACGATTGTGGAACGCGGGGGAACCAGAGGACGGCTGGTGCGTTGTGATATCCAGACGCTGACCACCATGTTCTTTGGATACCGTCGCCCCACGTATCTGCGCAGAATTGAACGCCTCAAGGCAGATGATGAAGCCGTTCGTATTCTTGAGGATATTTTACCGATTGATCAGCCTTACTTTTCGGATTACTTCTGATTTTCTACCGGGAAAGGTGAGCATATGGCACGCGAAAAGCATTCGACCATCGAACGGCGCCGGCACGGCTGCCTCGGTGGCTGTCTGATTCGCCTTCTCGTCCTGCTGGGCCTGGCGGCGTTTATCTTTGTTGCCGGTTGCATGACGGGCATAATTTCAAACGATTCGGTAACCGGAAAGCCAACATTAACCCTTGGGAACATTCATGCGCCGGAAATGGGAGACCTTACCGGCGAGCTCGGGCGTGCACTCGAGTCCATTACCGGATTTTTTGGCGGGATAAAGAACATAAAATGGCCCTTTGGGATTTCGGCAAACGGTCTTACCGTCAAAGCGTTGCATGCAGGTGACGGGGAATCCTTCCTGATCTGTGCAGATGGATTTACCATGATCGCGGATGCAGGCAGCGGAACGGGAAATCTCATCTCTGCGGAAATTCTGCTGAGCGGCGTGAATCGTCTCATGGCAGCGGCCGCGCTCAGTTCGGATGATACAAATGTTGGGGGCATGAGTACGCTTCTGTCACGATTTAAGCCTCAGTATTTCTTCTATCAGAACACGCAGACAAAGTCGAAAAGCTACGATAAGATGCTGGAGGCGGCAAACAGGGCAGGGAGCGAATCCATCGTGGCACAGTCCGGCCTTTCCTTTACACTGGGACGTGGCCGCGTCTCGGTCATCGGACCGGTCAGTACCAATCATTCGGTGAGCGCGGATGATGGCCTTTCCCTCAGAATTGACTATGGAAATACGCGTATCCTGATTCTTGGGACCATTCTCCAGTCCGGTGGCCGGGAACTGGTCCGCTGGCAGCGGGAGGCAATGCCGGCGGATGTGCTGATCCTGGGCAGCGGTGGAAGCGCCGTGTCCTCAGAGCTTCTTGATCTGGTGCATCCCCGCTACGTGATTGTTGCTGGAAAACAGGATGATGCGGCAGTGTCACGCATCCGAACTACCGGATATCAGACATTTAGCGTAAAAGAAAACGGAACCATTCAGGTATATACAGATGGGACAACACTGAGAGTGGACAAATAAAAAAGAAAGCCTGACAGATGCCAGGCTTTCAGACGTTTATATGGGCGGAGAGAATCTTCTATTTCCGTGAGATGGATGTCAGAAGCGGATCGAATCCCAGCTTTCTGCGGGCGTACAGATAATAAAGGATGAAGGCCAGCGAAGTTAGAAGCCAGGAAATCGGGTAGGACACCGTGATGGTTTCAATGACCGGCTGTGTCGGGACGACGGCAAACATCCAGAAAGAGCGGAACACGCAGATGCCAAGTGCGGTCAGAAGGGTCGGGAAAAGAGTAATGCCCATGCCGCGCAGGGATCCGGAAATCACCTCAATGGGCACAAACAGAAAATACCAGGGAGAGATGCTGCGGGTCATGCGAAGGGCAGTGGCGAGCACCTCGGGATCCTTTGTAAATAAGGAAAAGATCGGACGTGCAAAGGTGATGAAGCCTGTGCTGAAAATGCCGGCTGCGGCCAGCGAGAGACCGGTACAGACCAGCATGGAGGTTTCGGCACGCCTCAGTTTCCCGGCACCATAGTTCTGTCCGACAAAGGTCATGACGGAGGCACCAAAGGCTCCGCTGATCATCCAGTACATGCCGTCGACCTTGCCAAGGCTGACCCAGGCGGCCACTGTCGCGGTTCCAAAGCCGTTAATGGTTGCGGAGATGATCATGTTGGAAAGCGCGTACATGACGGACTGAAGACCGGAGGGAAGGCCGATCCGGATGGTTTTCTTAAGGATGGCCGGATCAATGCGGATATGCCGGATCCGCAGCCGGTGTGAGGCCACGACGTTTCCAAGACAACGCCAGATCAGAACAGCGGAGGCAATCTGGGCGATGCCGGTAGCTATGGCAACGCCTGCAACGGACCAGCGGAAAGCGGCGACAAAGAGCAGGTCAAGGACAACGTTGACAAGACATGAGACGATGAGAAAATGAAGCGGACGCTGTGAGTCACCAACGGCTCTCAGGACACCGGAGCCCACATTGTAGATCATGGCGGGAATCATCGCGAGGAAGATGATGCGCATATACAGGGTGGAATCAGGCATGGTTTCCTCGGGGGTATTCATGAGCCTCAGAAGGAAGGGGGAAAGTGCGAGCCCCAGAACTGTCATGAGCAGCCCTGCCAGTATGGCCAGCGCCATGGCCGTATGGACGGCCTTTGATACGCCGCTGTCATTCCTGGCTCCGAAATACTGAGAAATGATCACGGTGGCACCGGAGGAAAGACCGACGAAAAAGCCGATCAGGAGATTCATGATCTGTGCGGCGGAGCCGCCGACAGCGGCAAGGGCGGTTGTCCCGGCATACTGCCCGATGACGATGGTATCCACCGTATTGTAGAGCTGCTGGAACAGTGTGCCCAGCATGATGGGGAAGAAGAACAGAAGCAGCTGCTTCCAGATGACTCCCTCGGTAATGGTGATCATGCGTGTTTTTTTCATGATGCGGCTCCTTCTGAGGTCGTTTCCGTTGTTGGTCTGATAAGACATTTTGTCAGATGCCCACTTTTGATGATGTCTCCTGATTGCAATGTCGGAGGATTGTACAGCAAACAATGGGAAAAATCAATGGTGGATTTCCATGCGTTCCTCTCTCAATTCGAAGAAAGGACCGTGTTAATATTGGCAATTTCCTTTTCCACGTCTTCTTCGGTAAGACCGAATGCAGACAAAATGTTTTTTTGTAACGCAGTGATTGTATGATCCAAAGCATAGCTTTGGTTCTTTGTGTGGATGATTTCGATCTTTTCAAGTTCAGCAATTGCAGCTAGGACGCTCATCTTGCTTGGCCTGCTTTCGCTTTTCTGGGAAGCTGTGTTCAGCATATAAAACATCCTGTTGCGAATTATGGAGGCAACAAACTCTATGAAAGTTTTGGCCTCTTCTATTTCAAAGGGGTATGCATGATTTTCGACGTCTTCCATAAGGAATTTGACGTTAAGAGATAACTGTTCAAAGCACTTTCTTTCCATATAAAGGGGAATTGCTTCTTCGGATGACATCAGTCTGTTGGTGACGATAGCGAAATATCCACAGGATTTTCCGTCTCTGGTAATTACATCCGACTTTTCACGGTAAGCCTTTAAGAGAAACCCTTTTTGTGGATGCTTGTCGTTCTCACTTGTTCCATCCGGATGGATGAGGTGCATTCTCATGGACTCCGGATCGGGGATTTCTTCGAAAGTAAAATCGAAATAGCGCTCAAGATCCTTGAAAGAAGCGATTGACGCAACTGGCTTGCCAATAAGCTTATCCAAGGCTTCCCGATACCTGCCTATGTTTGTATATAGGGTTTCTCGTTCAATGATTCCGCCTATATCATCACAATAAACATGGAAGTGTCGATTGTGGATATCTGATTCATACAACTTTCCCTCGTAGGCAGTGCCATACACATGAAAACGCGCAAGGTAACAGGTAATGTCTGTTTCGAATGTTCCCTTTTTCGGGCTTACTATCTCCTGAAGGACCTTTGATTTCCCGCCTGCCATCAGGATAAATCCAAGCCCGGCTGACTCGATACCGTGAATATTCGCTTCGGAAAAATATCCGCGATTTAAGACGACGGTCATCTTTTTGTACTTATACTTCTCCAGACGATCAATGGTATAGGACAGTTGCCCGGCATCCAGACTGTAGCCGGGATAGAGTTCGTAAAATAGAGGATCATAATTCGTTGCATCATAAGCAATGGCATAGTTTACGGATGGAAATTCCTCAAGATCCGCCAAGGCTTTACGATATTCTACCTTTTCGATTTGTTCTGCTTCAGCATTTTTACTTGCTTCGCTTGTGGATAGAAGGATTTCGACAGATTTGTCCCGTGATTTGTTCCACTCGTCCTGGAAGTCAATCGAGTGACGGATGGTGACGCTTTTGAGAAAAGAATAAAGGATAGAGTCGCTATAAACGATCATCTCTTCGGTAAACAGAGGGTGCTTATAGCAATAGCTGGAATACTGCAGAGCTTCATTGGACTGACAGATGATCAAATACGCAACAAGATCCATAAAAAGAGGCGCGTCCCTGCCAAGAACAGATTCGAGTATACGTCTGATGCCCGTCTCCTCAAAAAGGCGACGGATGACAATATAAGTGCCGATGCTCAGGCAACTGCTTCTCGTGGAATCTTCATGGGACGGCTCTTTACGTTTCTCTGTTAGTATTTCCTTATCCAGAATGTATGTAACGTAGTTGCTGTTTGGGTACATGTGCGTTGCCTCTTGCAGTTCAGCTGCAGTTTTTCCTTTGTATCGCTCCTCCAGTTTGCCAATGGTTTTACGAATTGGAACGGTATGTTTCTGCTGAGAGTTATAGGATCGACCAATTTCAACATATACATAGGATCCGGAAGCCAGGGGTTTCCTGGTAATTTTAAAGGGATGCGATGGAATCGGAACCAGAGTGTTTGAGTAACTCATGGCCATACCTCCAAGTGATAAAATGACGCCAATATACTACCGACTTTACAGTTTAAAGTCAATGATTTGAGTGTTAAAATCCACAAAAATGCTGAAATTCTGGCATTTTTAACTTCTGAAAAGAGTGTTAAAGCGGAAATGCTCACCATTTGATCTCATCCATCCTGTGCCTCACATGGCCATATTGTCGAGAGAGAACATGTCGGAGAAGAACTCCTCAGAAATGACGCAGAAGCGCCAGGGGGCTGCGCCATGGTCTTGCATTTTGGATGGGAATCGGATACACTTAAGCGCAATTGTGATGATTGGCCAAAGCCATCATCACACAGGGAGAATTGGGAGACTTTTTTACCCGTACACATGGGGGATCACGTAAATGAAATCGGTTAAACTTTTCCTTTTGATGTTTTGCATTCTTTGCGGGATGATCGCAGGAAGCTTTGCGGAAGGCGAGAGCCTGGATGAGCAGGTGGACCGGGCATTTCGCAATGCAAGAGCGGTGGGCGGTGCATTTGTCGTTGCACAGAAGGGCCAGATCGTCTACGAACGCTACTATGGTGTTCAGCAGAAGACAACCGGTGTGCCGGTCACTGAGAAGACCTATTTCAAATGCGCTTCGGTGACAAAATTTGTCACCGGGATTGGCCTGCAGCGCATGATGGATGCCGGGATTCTGGATCCGGATGCGGATATCAGCCGGTATCTTGGCTATGCGGTTGGAAATCCACGGTATCCAAATACCCCGATCACCCTGCGGCATCTCATGAGCCATACGTCGGGGATCAATGAGGATGCCTCGTTTACGAAAAAATCCAGTCTTCTTTCGGATATGCTGGCGCTTGACAAGAAGGCGCGGGCTAATTTCCGGGAGGTTGAGCCGGGGAAGCAATACAAGTATTCCAATTTTGGTGCAGGTGTGACAGGGGCGATCGTTGAGGCGGTTACCGGAATGGATGTCTCAAGCTTCATGCGGGAATTTCTGTTTGAGCCCTTTGGGATAGATGCTGCCTATTCGGCCACGCAGCTGAGGGAACCCGAGTATATTGTGGCAACCTATCATCAGGATGGAGACCTGCTGCATGCTCCCTCGTATATGCTGTCACAGGAATATGATGCCACCGCCAATCCTGATGAACACTATCGGATCACCGTGGGCTCTCTTCTGATTCGTCCCCGGGATCTGGCACGGCTTGGCATTGCGGTATGCGGTGATGGCACACTGGATGGCCGTCGGGTGCTGAGCGAGGAAGCCCTGATGCGGATGCGCCAGGAGCAGAGCCCGGAGACGACGGGAATCACTTCGAAATCGCCCTACAGTTTTTTCTGCATTCGACAGGATGGCGTGCTCAAGAACCATCGGGTATATGGTCATCAGGGAACCTCTGAGGGGATTGTCTGCAATCTTTATTTTGAGCCGGAGACCGAGACGGTGTTCTGCGTCATGACAAACGGTTGCAGGACGGTTCGTGACCATGGAGTCATGTCACTTACCAGACGGCTCTGTGCACTGGCCGAGGAAGCCATTATGAACGAGTAAGAGCAACATTGAAACTAGAAAGAAAACATCATGAATCAAATCTATGTGGATCGCAGAAAGAAAGTCATGGATTGCCTTGGGGACGGGGAAATGCTGGTCCTTTATTCCGGCATGCCCGTACCCATGTCCATGGATGAATGTTATCCCTTTGAGGCAAACCGTCACTTCTATTATCTGACCGGACTGCGTCGCGAAAACATGGCACTGCTGCTTTCAAAGACCGGAGATGAGCCGAGGGAAATCCTGTATATAGAACCGGCGATTCCCAAAATGGAACGGTGGACGGGAAAGCGCGTGACGCGGGAGGAAGCGATCAGAATCAGCGGAATGTCCAGTGTGCAGTTTATCGGTGCACTGGAGGACATGATTTCGAGGATTTGTGCAAGAGAGTTTCCGAAGGCAGTGTGGATGGATACCCATGTTGAGGATGGGAAGGCACTGCCGATGTACAATGTCGTGAAGGCAAAGGAATTCTTAGGCAAATATCCCGGTGTCCAGGTTCGCGATCTGCACCCGGTTGTTTCCCGCATTCGGATGATCAAGGATGCAGAGGAAATCGCCTGCTTCAGGGAAGCAATCCGCATGACGAACAAAGGTCTTGAACGCGTGATGGACAGACTGCATCCGGGCATGATGGAGTATCAGGTGCAGGCGGATTTCGAGTATGAAATTCGAAATCAGGGATCGGAACATACCTCGTTTCCCACCATTGTCGGCAGCGGGAAAAACGGGTGCTCCCTGCATTATGAGAGCAATGACGCCGAAATCGGTGACGGGAATCTGGTGCTCCTGGACCTTGGTGCCAGGTACAAAGGCTACTGCGCGGATATCTCAAGGACATATCCGGCAAACGGAACATATACAGAGGCACAGCGAGCCTATTATGAGATCGTCCTTGAGGCAAACCGGGCGGTGGAGGCAAGTGCAAAGCCGGGCATGACAATAAAGCAGCTGACGGAGCTGTGCAAGGATGTGCTGGCGGAAGGGCTCATTCGTCTGGGAAAGATCAAGGGCAAAGAGGAAATCGGGAATTACTTTATGCACGGTGTTTCCCATTTCATTGGCCTTGATACGCATGATGTCTATGATGCGCTCAATTGTCCCCTTGAACCAGGAATGATCATCTCCAATGAACCCGGACTCTATATCGACGATGAGGCGATCGGCATCCGGATTGAGGATGATCTCCTCATCACGGAAAACGGATGCGAGAATCTTTCAAGAGAGATTGAGAAGGATCCGGATCATATCGAGAGGATCATGGCCGGGAGGAAGCGCGCATGAAATTGAAAGTAAAGGCGCACGGCAAGATTAACTGGACGCTGGATATTCTTGGTCAGAGACCGGATGGATACCATGACCTTGACATGCTGATTTCCTCCGTCTCCCTTTGTGATAATCTGGAGTTTCAGGAAGCAGACGATCTTGAGATGTTCCTGATCAGCAATAACGGCAGCCGCTTTGTGCCCGGGGATGAAAAGAACCTTGTTCTTCAGTCTGCCAGGGCACTGCAGGAGGCAACAGGTGTTGCGCGCGGAGCATCGATAAAGCTGCAGAAGTTTATTCCGGTTTCGGCTGGCATGGGTGGAGGAAGCAGCGATGCAGCAGCGGCACTTGTTGCGCTCAACCGGCTGTGGAACTGCGGACTCAAGACGAAGGAATTATCTGAAATCGGCCTTACCATCGGAGCGGATGTGCCGTACTGCATTGAGGGTGGACTTGCCAGAGTGCAGGGGATCGGCGAGAAAGTGACCAAGCTTAAGATGGGGCGGGAACTCTACCTGATCATCATCCAGCCCTGCCGTGGGCTTTCTACTAAGGAAGTGTTTGGAAGCTATCATAGTGAGGGACACAGGGAACAGGGCAAGCCTGATAATGAGGCAGCTCAGGCAGCCCTTCTGCAGGGAGACCTTCGGGCACTGGCTCACGCGATGGGAAATGTGCTTGAACCGGTATCGGTCGAAAAGCGGCCCAAAATGGCGAAAGCACTGGAGGCCCTCAGGTTGAGCGGTGCCCTCCGTGCACAGATGACCGGAAGCGGATCTGTGGTATATGGCGTTTATCAGAATGCCTATAAGTGTCGCAAGGCGCTGATGCAATTGCAGGAGGAATATCCGGATTGCCTGTCCATGCGTACGACAGATACCGGAATTGAAATCGTGGAGGAAGGAGAATAGATGGGGCTTAAACGGGTGATACGGCGGGTGACCAATAACGACTACCTGTTCACCATTGCAACAAAGATCTTTGCAGTTCTCATTGGCCTGATTGCATCGAGCTATTCCAACCGGTTTCTTGGACCGCAGCTGAAAGGAGAACTGGGGCGGATCTCGTCGCTTTTGTCTGTCGTTGCGGTTACCGCGAATTTCGGACTATATCAGCCGTATCCATATTATAAAAGAAAACAGCTGCCGGGAACGCTGGATCGTTTTCTCAGCATCTTTCTCCTGCAGTTCATCTGTTATATGGGAATCGGCATCATCGGCGCGACGGTCACACATTCCTTTGAGCTTACAGCCGTCTGTCTTTTGGCGCCCATACAGGTCCTCGCCAATCAACTGAGCTTTATGATCATGGTGGAGGATGTCAAGTTTAAAAACGTCATCTTCTTCACCGCCAGGATTACCAATACGGTGGTTACCATACTGGCCTTCTATACGATGAAGCGGACCATCCTGGTTTCTCTTGCACTGATTGTCATCGGGGACGTCATTACAATTGTCATGGCATTGATCCGGATGCAGCGACTCCCGAATCCATTTAAGGCAGACCTTCGGTTTGCACTGGAGATTGTGCCCTTTGGGTTCGTTTCCATGGTCACGACCCTGATGCTCACGCTCAATTATCGGATTGATACACTGATGATGGGGTATCTGTATCATGTTCCGGATGTGGAAATCGGCTTTTATACCTTGGGAGTGTCTCTTTCTGAATATGGCTGGCTGATCCCGGATGCCTTCCGGGAAGTCCTGTTCTCACGGACAGCGAAAGATGATGCCGTAGATGAGGTCACCATGAGTCTTAAGGTGAACTTTTACCTGACCCTGATGATGATCGCGGGGATTCTTGTTCTGGGACGTCCTGTGATCCGTATTCTTGCCGGCAGGGAGTATCTGCCTGCCTATGCAGTCACCGTTTTGCTGGTGGCGGGCATTTTGCCCATGTCCTGGTTTAAGATTATCGGGACACTGCTGCTGGCACAGGGGAAAAAGGGCATCTACCTGGGTATGCTCTCCTGCTCAGTGCTTGTCAACATTGTATGTAATGCATTTACCATCCCGCTGTGGGGGAAAATGGGTGCAGCACTGGCCTCGGTTGTCTCTTATCTGGCTGCCGGTGTTCTGTTCCTGGGGTACTATGTGCGTCTTTATAAGATTCCGCTGATCAGCGTGTTCGTACTCACACAGGAGGAACGCGTGCACCTGAGAGGCAAGCTGTCCCATGTTATGCAGCGTCTGCGCCATCAGGGATAGGGGCAGTGCATCAGCCAAGAAAATAAGTTTTGGGGGAACTGATAATGGAAATGAAGGAACTTCAAAAGGGAAAAGCGGCCTATGCCAAGATGAATGAATGCTGTGAGCATCTGGTCTCAAGCGGAAACTGGCAGCGTGTGGGAAGCAGTGATATCAAGCTGTTTCTTGATATGTATGTTCAGTCTCTTCTTCTCAAGCTGGCTCAGGCCGGCGGAACTCCGGATCGGGATATGCTGCGGTTTATCGGCACCGTTCCCTCAAGGGACATACTGCAGATCGAAAAGGCATCTCCGGAGTCCGCACTGAATATCGGATACAAGAATCGCTCCTTTGCAGAGGGGACACCGCTCCTTCTCCGCTGCTGCCAGGCAATGGATGACAAGGATGGTACCAATTTTGCCCAGCAGTTTGTGGATGGCGTCAGCCGTCTTCTGTATGCAGCGGCGGAAGTGGACGGAGATCTTGATGGGAAGGAACTGCAGTTTATTACAGCCTATGCAGGTGGCCTTCGGACGTTTCTCATGACCCGGGCAGCCACGCGCCATGCGGCCCAGTCTGGAAGGGATACGGGCAATAGTCCGGAGGCATCCAAGAGCGAAAACAAAAAAGATTCAAAAGCGAAAGACGGAAAAGAGCCCGAGCAGGAAAAGACCGTTGAGGAGCTCGTGGCAGAGCTGGACAGCCTGATTGGCCTTACCGATGTCAAGAAGGAAGTGCATACCCTGATCAATCTGATCAAGGTCAGAAAGATGCGGGAGGAACACGACCTTAAGGTTATGGACATGTCGTTCCATATGGTATTTACAGGCAATCCGGGAACCGGAAAGACGACGGTTGCAAGACTGGTCGCCAAGATCTATAAGCAGCTGGGATTTCTGAGTACCGGTCAGCTGGTTGAAACAGACCGCAGCGGGCTTGTTGCCGGGTATGTGGGACAGACTGCTGGTAAGGTGACCGACGTGGTCAACAGTGCACTTGGAGGCATCCTCTTTATAGATGAGGCCTATTCACTTGCAAGGAAGGGCATGGACAATGACTTTGGTCATGAGGCCATTGATACGCTTGTCAAGATGATGGAGGATCACCGGGACGATCTCGTAGTCATCGTTGCCGGATACACAGATCTCATGCATGACTTCTTAACAAGCAACCCGGGTCTCATTTCACGTTTCAATAAGTATATTGATTTCCCGGATTATACGGACGATGAGCTCATGGGCATCCTCGAAATGAATGCAAAGAAACAGGGATATACCCTGAGCGAGGAAGCCAAGGCGGTTGTACGGGACATGCTGCATAACATGACATTCAGTGACCGCATGGACTTTGGCAATGCACGCGGAATGCGCAACACGCTTGAAAAGCTGGTCCAGGAGCAGGCCAACCGGCTGGCCAATACCAGTGAGGCGGTTACCAGGGAGATGCTGATTGAAATCTGCGAGGAGGACGCCAGGACGGCTCTGTTTGGCGATGCGCAGAAAAATGAAGCAGAGAAGACGGAACTCAGTCTCACGGAAGAAGAGGAAAAGGAATAGACAATGGTTGTTGCTTCTTGCGAAAATGTGATCAAGCGTTTTACCCTCAAGCCTGTGCTTGAGGGTATTACCTGTTATATTGAGGAAAATGAGAAGATCGGCGTTGTAGGCATCAATGGAACGGGAAAGAGCACGATGCTCAAAATTCTCATGGGACTTGAGGAACCAGACAGCGGAAGCGTGACGTGGAAAAACCGCTCAACCAGAGCATACCTGTCTCAGATGCCGGATTATCGGGAACACCGGAAAGCATGGGAACAGGTGATTCTGGATGCACCGGGGAGCACCGGAGAGATTGAGCCCTATGAGGCGGTCACCTCTCTGATGCAAATGGGCATTGAGGATCCGGATGCGGATGTTGCCCTGATGTCCGGCGGTCAGAAAAAGCGGGTTGCACTGGCGGCTGCTCTGATCCGGCCGGTGGATCTGCTCCTCCTGGATGAACCGACAAACCATCTGGATGCCGTCACGATCCGACATCTTGAAGATCGGCTTGCCACATATAAGGGCGCCATCGTCCTGGTTACGCATGATCGCTATTTTCTGGATCGGATATGCAACCGCATTTATGAATTTGACAAGGGACAACTTCATATTCACGACGGAAATTATGCAGTATACCTTGAGGAAAAGGCAGCAAGGCTTGAAAACGAAAGCGCACAGGCACGCAAACGCAGTTCCATTCTGAGACGGGAACTGGCCTGGATTCAAAGAGGTGCCCAGGCAAGGAGCACGAAACAGAAGGCAAGGATTGAACGCTTTGAAACGCTTTCGGCAATGCGTGGCCCGGAGGCGGAGCAAAAGATCACCCTTGAAACAAAGAGTCAGCGCCTGGGACGAAAAATCATTGAGTGCTCGGATGTCGGGATGGATTATGATAAGACCCTGTTTGATCATTTCACCTATACGGTTCTCAGAAATGAGCGGATGGCCATTGTCGGAAATAACGGATGCGGAAAGACTACGCTTCTTTCGATTCTGGCCGGAGAGCTTTCTCCGTCGCGGGGCGAGGTCGTTCGAGGAGATACCGTCAAAATCGGCTATTTCAAACAGGAATTTCCTGAAATTCCAAGAGAGTGCCGGGTGATTGACTACATCAGTGACATAGCAACCTATGTTGAAACGAAGGACGGAAGGATTTCCGCATCTCAGCTCCTTGAACGGTTTCTGTTTCCGCCGGATGTCCAGTATACCCCGGTATCCTATCTCTCCGGTGGCGAACGTCGCCGCCTGTATCTATGCGGAATTTTAATCGGGGCACCAAATGTCCTCCTTCTGGATGAGCCAACGAATGATCTGGATATTCAGACGCTGGAGATCCTTGAGGCTTATCTTGAGGACTTTGACGGGGCAGTGATTGCGGTCAGCCATGACCGTTATTTCCTGGATCGGATTGCCAATCGACTGTTCGCCTTTGAAAACGGACAGATTGTGCAGTATGTCTGTTCCTTCTCCGATTATCTGGATGCTGCCATGCAGGAGGATGAGACAGAAAAGCGTGAGAACAGGGCAGGGGAGGAACGGAAAAGAACAAAGCCAAGAGAGCTTCGCATGTCTTATCGGGAACAGCAGGACTGGCTGCATATTGATGAGCAACTCCAGCAACTGAATGCTGCCCTTGAGTCGCTGGACCACGAAATCGAACAGAACGCAACGGATTATGTCAAGCTGGCTGAACTCGGTGAAAAACGCGAAAAGGTCATGTCGGATATTGAGGCTGCCGAGGAGCGCTGGCTGTATCTCTCAGATCTTGCTGAGCGGATTGAAAAGACTGAGAAAGCATCGAAATCTTAAGCAGGGAAAATCATCCAGACCTTCTTCACTTCTTGATTATCTTTCTCTTTCGCTCAAATATGCCTGATGCCGCTCATGGATGAACATGGGACCTGGCGAATATGGAACGTTTCATTGCTCTTTTCTTTTGTTACATGACGCAACGTCCTAATTATCGCATTTCTGTTTTGAAAATCCTTTGATTATTCTTATTATATCGTTTATAATAACCACAGAAGGCAGCACCAAGAGTCGCTGTCGCATGCATTGATCCAGCTGACTGGGTCGGCTTTCAGCCAGTTTGGGGAGTACGCCCGTGGGTTATGCGCAACCTCAGGCCGACTAGATCCGGGAATCGGGTTGAAAGGAACCACATTAAGCCCTGCAGTATTGCAGGGCTTTTTTGAGTAATTGTCAGCAGTCATCAGAAATCATTTGCTGGCTTGGTTTGATTTGCTCGTAAAGTCTTGAGAATCCTTCAAAATATGTGGATACTCAATGCAATCCTTCCAGATAAGCCCATTCATCTTCCTGCCGTATCAAGTAAGATGATGAATGAGAGAGAATATTACTTAATACATGCTTGCAATTGTGAAGTTATGCAACCAATTCATCATACACTTCTTTTACATATTCGACAGACTTTCCGAATATTGCAGAAGCAGTTTCAATTGCTTTTTCCAAAGGGGAACCTTCATCCTGCATTCTCTTAATATAACCAAGAATCATCATATCATTTCCATATTCATCCATTGCTATGCACATGTCACTCAATCTCCCTTCCTTTTCTTTGAACTTAAGTTTCGAATGTGTTGTTGCGTTCAGCAGGTCAAGCGAATCTTTGTGGATTCTCCAGAATTCTTCGTTTTCCTTGATACGTTTTGTTAGTTCACGTTTGTTTTTCGAATATTTAATGTATTCCAATACGCGCCCTAATTCAGTTTTGAATTTTGGGAAATCTTCATCAGGTATTTTTGCGGGCTGAATTAGATTTATCGTATAGTCAGGAACATACTTCAGAATACGCGGATCCTTGATTGCGAACATTCCATGCAGGCTCGTCTCACCATCCCAAGGCTCCGAACCAAAGTACACCACAAGAGTGATTACAGGGATCAACTTGTCATCTTTGGTAAAGCCTGAGAGGAACTCATCACCGGTCATGGTTTCGCCCTGATGAGATTTCCTTGCTTCCCTGACCTGATCGGCATAATTGAGGGCATCATATACCATGTTTTTCACAGCCATGGCATAATGAACTTCAGATTGATTTTCTATTCCAAGAATCATGTAAATGGCATTACTATCATACATGCTGTTCCAGGACTTTGCAACATCTCGAACTTTCTGAACCGGTACTCTAGCATCATTGCCATAAACAATAGCCATTTCTGTGGGATCCAATTCCTTAAGATCCGAGGCTTGTACAACTTGTTCGCCATCAAATAAGAAGAAGTTGATGGCGTCTGCAAAATGTTTCGGATCGCTCATATATTCCTTGCTTAAAGTGTCTATGGCACCCATCTGAAAATCACCTTCTTTTGAAAGTCTTCGTAAAGCTAAGTGGGTATACTCCATTCGGTGATAAGATTATATACGAAAACGCGAGCTTGATCAAGTTCCGACATACCGAGATGAGAGAATCGGAAGGAATTGGATGTTCTGATCCAAGAGGCTGATTGAGCGGAAATCACGCCTCCAAAGACAATTAATCCAGAAGATGGGGCAAAGAATGTCAGAAGCCCAATGTTCGGGCAGTCTCGTTTTAGCATCAGGAAAAATTGTTTAAATCTTTGTGAAATGATTGACAGGTGAAAAATGCGTTTGTTATAATACATTCAGTTAATTGATTGAGAGAAAAAAGCCTGGGGTGTTCGCCAGCTGCCTGTGTTTTCTCCTACATTTTCATAACTGGAGTCCGGGTCGAATTTGTTGATGTCATGCCCCCGTTTTTAAACGCCAGGGGACGGCAGATGCATAGCGCAGGGCACCGACCTGCCGAGACGGTGGGTGGAAAAAGTGGTGGTAGCGGCATTTCGGGTTTTTTGAAAGATAAAAAACGGAGCTCATGCAGTGCATGGACTCCGCTTTTTTTGAGATCATTTTGTGTTCTTCGCGCCTTGGGACTGTGCATGCTGTGCAATTCCGTCGGTCATCGTCTTGCTTCCATCCGGGAACAGCCAGATGCCCTCTACGTCGTCCAGGGATTCCACAAATGCACGGGAATCTTCATAGGGCATGAGGAAGGCGGCGGTGGAAAGAAGGTCGGCATAGCCGGAATCCTTTGTGATGATGGTGACGGATCGGAACGCGTTGCCAGGCATCAGGGTATCCGGGTCGATAAGGTGAGCATAACGTGTGCCATCCACGGTATAATACCGCTGATAGTCTCCCGAGGTGACCACGGAGCAATTGGAAAGGAACAGCGTTTCTGCGATTTCGCTTTTGGCAAATACGTCACCATCCGGAGCCTGAAGGCCGATGCCCCAGTTGGGACGGCCATCCATCGGAGAATCACCGACGCGCACGTTTCCGCCAGCACTGATAATAAAGGATGTTACGTTTTCCGCAAGCAGCATCTCTGCGACAATTTCGGTCGCATAGCCCTTTGCAACGGCACCGACATCCAGCTGCATTTCCGGGTCGGCAAATTCGACGGTCATGGCATCCGGATCAAGGATCAGGTCATCAATATTCATATGCAGGGCAGCGGATTTCAGCTCGTCCATGTCGGGGAGCCTGGCATTGTCCGGATGATCGGTCGCATACTCACGTTCGTTGTGCCAGAGAGCGAGAACGGCACCCATGGCAATATTGGTCTTCCCGTTGGTTTCGGGGTAGTGACTTTTGGCAAACTGGAGCATGGAAAAGAGCAGCGGGTTTACCTCAACCGGTCCGTCTTTGGCGCGCTGGTTTAAGGTATAAACATTGATGATCCCCTCGTCCTCATAGCTGTTGTACCGGTCATAGAGCTTGTGGAGATATAGAAAAATATCATGCACCTGAGAGGCGGTGGCATTAAAGCTTTCCTCACTTTCTGAAAACGCGATAAAGCTGATGACGGTATCAAAGCTGTCGGTAAAGACAACGGAATACCGTTTATACGTCTCCGCCGGATTGGTCTCGGCAATCCCGGATGATATATTTAAAAAGGAAAGCGAGAAAAAAAGGACGGAGAGGGCGATAAGAGACGCAAGACGAATCAATGACTGCTTCATAAATAAACCTCACAATGAATTGATCACGCTCATTCTAGCACAATTCAAAATAAAAGAGAATACGAATCATGCGAATCATCCGATTTTGCGGGGAACGCGGAATTGCAATGAGAGAGAGAATATGGTAAAATTTTCAGAACTAGATTTCGTTGGAAATGGAGATTTCGAAAGATGCGTACTTGGATTGCCAGATTGACGGCAATAGCGATCATGCTATGCCTGCTGGCTACTTTCGGTATGGCGGCAGAGATTGCTGCAGGACCGCTCCTCTCGGGAACGGTCAAGGTATATCTGTCTTCGATTTCTCAACTCGAAACGGTTCATGTTACGCTGAATGGAAGCTATACGCTGGGAGAGGACGGGACTGCTTTCACCCGTGGTGAAAAGCTTGAGATAAAAAATAAAGGCGGAAGCCTTGTGATGACCGCCAATGGCGGAACGCAGACGGTTGGAAGCCAGCTGAAACTGCGCAGACACGATACCACCGGGGAAAACGGATTCCGAATTGCGGAGGCCAGATATCCGGATAATCTGTATCCGGGAGATCTCGAGATTCGTGCAAAGGGAACGGTCCTCCAGATCATTGTGCATGTGTTCATGGAGGATTATCTTCCAGGCGTCGTTGCCTATGAGATGAGCGAGGAATTCCCACTGGAGGCGCTCAAAGCGCAGGCGATTGCCGCCAGAACCTATACACTCAAAAAGATCAGCATGCAGTCCTCGCTGTATGATGTGGTGGATACCACCAGTGATCAGGTTTATAACGGAACACCGGCAGCTCTTTCAAAGTGCAAAAAGGCCGTTGAGGAGACGGCAGGCATCATCGGGCTCATAGATGGGGATTACATGGCGACATTTTATACGGCGTCCAATGGCGGCCAGACGGAAAGTGTCAAAAACGCATGGGGGAGTACCGCCTATCCGTATCTCATCGTCAAAGAGGATCCGTATGATCTCAAGAATCCCGCCAGTATCGCCAAGTCCGTGTCCTTTTATAAGGATGGAACCACCAGTGTCCCTGCGCTTACGGAACTGCTGAAACGGGAAGCAGCAGCTAAGCTGTCGAAAGACAGCGTAAGCATTACTGCGATCAACGGTGTGCGCCTTACCTCGCCAAAGTATGAGGATACCTCCCATGTCTACCGCAAGGTTACGGTTGACATGACAATAAAGGGAAGCGGGGATATCAGCCTTTCCCTTGACTATTTCTCTCAGGTAGAGAGCCTTTGCGGTCTGTCCATCAACTCCATGCAGAATGAAACGCTGACCGTTACCCAGACTGTCGGCGGATATAAGCTCACCGCAAGGCGCTATGGGCATGGCATTGGCATGAGCCAGCGCGGTGCTCAGCAGATGGCCAGTGAGGGAAAAACGTATACGGAAATACTGGAGTTTTATTATCCGGGAATCAAACAGACCAGATATACGTTGCAGCGAACGTTGCTGGCATCACTTGACGGAACAGGAAATGGAAGCACCGCCATAGATGCAAAGAGCGCGACGGTGTCCCTCAATAACCCGCTTGATGCCTTAAAGCTTCGAAAGAGTCCATCCCTCAGCGCATCGGTTCTTGCCATGATTCCTCACGGAACGGGCATCACGGTCCTTGAGAACCAGGGAGAGTGGATGCGTGTTCAGTATGGACTGCTGAGCGGTTATGTTAAAAGCGAATATCTGCATATGGAATCTGAGGATGAGGACGAACGCGCCTCCGTCACATCCGGATCCGGGACGGTAATTGTCTCTCTGCCGGATGAAAGTCAGATTCTCAATCTGAGAGCAAGCCCAACGACGGCGGCAAGCGTGCTCAGATATCTGAGAAACGGGGAAACTCTGTCGATTCTGGAACGGTATACAAAATGGTCTCAGGTTCAGTTCGGAAGCATCATTGGTTATGTAATGAATGACTACATCCGTGATGCTGAGGAAAAAGCGGAAAGCGGGAATGAGGAAGAAGAAGAAACGCTTACCGGAGATGAGGTCGCCATTGTTTTGCCAAGTACAGGCCTTAATCTGCGCCTCTCTGCCTCGCTGCGTTCCGCCGTCATGATGGTGCTGCCTCAGGGGAGCATCCTGAACGTAAAGGGGTCCATAGAAACAGGAATGCTGCCGGTTGCGCTTGGCAACATCGAGGGATATGTGGCAAAGGAATATGTGTATGTCACGATCATGCCCACCCCTTCGCCGGAGCCTGAGGCAACACCGACACCGACGCCGGAGCCCTTCCAGCTATATGCAAAAGTGAATGCGGAGAACGGCCTCATACTGCGGTCCGGACCTGCACAGCAGGCAGATGCCATACGCCTTCTTTCGAACGGAACAGCACTTAAAATTACAGGTGAGGCACAAAGCGGATTTTTCCCGGTGGATGTCGGTGATGTCCAGGGATACGTCAGCGAAAGCTACCTGACCTTCCTTCCCGGGGAAACGCTGGACCTGCAGGCGAAGGAGGAAAACGAAACCGGTGTGCCAGCAGTAACCGCATCCCCTGTACCGCCTGCCTCCACGGTGCTTTCCGGTGAAAAAGCCTATGTCAGTGCACCGGGAGGACTGAATTTAAGAAAGGAACCAAGCACAAGCAGCGGCGTTGAGGCCGTCATCGGTTATGGTATTGAGGTTACCGTGCTGGGCGAGGCTGTGGATGGCTTTTATCCCGTGCGCATGGGAACACTCATGGGATATTTAAGCGCCGATTACGTGACAATGGGCGATGCACCGGAGGGAAAGCCCTCGCCGACCCAGACAGCGGCTCCGACGGTTCAGATCACGCAGGGCACCGAGATTTACGATGATGATGCGTATCGTGTTGTGGTCAATAGTGCGAGTGGTCTCAATTTACGGGCGCGTCCAAGTGTAAATAGTGAGGTTATCTATGTTCTGCCATATGGCATGGTTCTTACCGTGACCGGGAATGCAGAGGGCAATTTCCTCAAGGTAAAATGGGATGAATATGAGGGATATGTCAGCAGCGAATTTGTGAGCCCAATTGAGGCAAAATGAGGATGAACATGGAAGTGACACTGCTGCCCGGAGAGAGAATAGATGATCTGCAGCGCGGGGGACTTAAAATCATTCAGTCCCAAAATGAATTCAGATTCGGAACGGATGCGGTGATTCTGGCGGATTACAGTGCGGGACGTGTGGGCAAAAAGGTGGTTGACATCGGAACCGGAACGGGCGTACTACCGCTGCTCATCACTGCCAGGAATCCCAATACATCCTTCGATGCGGTTGAGGTGTCTCCCAAAATGGCGGACATGGCCAGACGAAGCGTTCTTCTGAACGGGCTTCAGGACCGCATACGGGTGCATACAATCGACTGCAGGCAGGCCTACACCGTGCTGGGAAACGAACAGGCAGACAGCGTTGTTACAAACCCGCCCTATCATCCGGAGGGAACCGGTCTTACCAGTCCGGAAAAGGGCATTGCACTTGCCAGGGGCGGAGATCATGCCTGCCCGGTTGAGGACTGGGTACAAGCCTCTTCAAGAGTACTGAAATATGGCGGGCATGTGTTTTTCATCTACCCGGCGGCACGGATGTTTGCACTTACGAATGCGATGCAGAAGAATCGGATCGAGCCCAAACGGATCCGACTGATTGCTGCACGTACAGATGATCCGCCAAAACTTGTCATCGTTGAGGGGATAAAAGGAGCCCATTCGGGCGTCCAGTTTTTGCCTGTGCTTTTTACGCATACGGCGGACGGACAATATTCGGATGAGATGCTCAGAATTTATGGATCAGAGGAAAAAACAGAGTCCCTAGAGGGAGAGCATATTGAAAATCGAAAAGATGGAGTATAAACTCAAAAAAGCATTGGATTCGGACCGGTATATTCACACAAAAGGGGTTCAGGAAACGGCAAGGAAGATGGCCAGATGCTTTGGAGAGGACGAGGAAAAGGCAGCACTGGCAGGTCTTTTGCATGATTGTGCCAAATGTCTTTCGCTCAATAAAATGAACAAGGTGGTCAAGGATTATCCGGTAGATGATATTATGAAGGAAAGCAAATCGCTGCTTCACGCCGCTGCCGGGAGATGTCTTGCTGAGTCTGTATACGGGGTGACGGATCCGGAGGTGCTGAGTGCAATTCGGTGGCACACGACAGGAAAGGCAGGAATGAGCCGCCTTGATAAAATCGTGTATCTTGCAGATATCATTGAGCCCAATCGAAAACCGTTCACAGGGATAGAAGAGCTTCGGGCGTTATGCATGAAGGACCTGGATGCGGCCATGCACTATGCACTTCTAATGTCCCTTAGGCACGTATCGGAACAGGGAAAGACGCTGCATCCGGATACACTGGATGCGCTCAGTGAATATGAGGATGTTCAAAAACTTATAGAAATATATGGAGGGAAAAAACATGAAGATTGATGAAATTGCCGTAACTGCTGCAAAGGCCCTGGATGCCAAGAGAGGAAAGGATATCGTTGTCCTGCATGTGGAGGATATGACCGTCATCACCGATTACATGGTTATCGCGACCGGTCATTCTGCCATTCAGGTAAAGTCTCTGGCAGAAAATGTTGAGGAAGAGCTTGCCAAACAGGACGTCTTTGTCCGCCGGAAAGAGGGCATGTCTGAGGGACGCTGGATTGTGCTCGACTATGGCGATGTCATGGTGCACATTTTTGGCGAAAAGGAACGGGAATACTATCGCCTTGAGCACCTGTGGGCCACAGAGGACAACCGGGTGGAAGTTGAATTTGATGATGAAAAAGAGACGGAGGCGTAATTCATGCCCCCGCGAAAGGATATATGGATTATTGCGAGTATCCTTTTGATCGCATTGATCCTGTTTATTGTCTCACGGCTGATGCCTGGCCCGACACTTGAAGGAAAAACGGCAGAGGTGACCCTTGCGCCGGATGCCATTGAATATGTAGATGCAACTGAGAAACCGACAGCTGCACCGACGCCCGAGGTAACAGAAGAACCGACAGCTGCACCGATCCTGGAGGTAACAGAAGAGCCAACGGCTGCACCGACAGTGGAAGCGACAGAGAAGCCGACGACTGTGCCAACGCAGGAGGGGACGGAGAAGCCAACGGCTGCACCGACAGTGGAAGCGACAGAGAAGCCGACGACTGTGCCAACGCAGGAGGCGACGGAGAAGCCAACGGCTGCACCGACAGTGGAAGCGACAGAGAAGCCGACGACTGTGCCAACGCAGGAGGCGACAGAGAAGCCGACGGCTGCACCGACAGTGGAAGCGACAGAGAAGCCGACGGCTACACCGACCGTGGAGCCAACTGGATCGGCACCTGCGGAAAACGACGGGAAAGCATCTGGAACACAAACAAAAGAAGATACCAAATCATCGGTGGCAGGTCCTGCGTTTGGTCCAAGTCTGGCGGTATCTGAGGAACCGGTTAAGGGCTACGTTGTTGTGACGGTCAATGGACGTCAGTATGGGGATCCGATCCCAATGGACCGGGAAAAGATCATCACGATCCGTCAGGATGAGAATACCGTGAACCGGATTCATATCACAAGGGACAGTGTCAATATGGAATCCTCGACCTGTGAGAATCAGGACTGTGTCGGTGAGGGTGAGATCACCTTCGATAACTACAAGACCCGTATTCTCAGCACGTACATCATTTGTCTTCCCAATGGGGTTCAGGTTCAGATGATCCCCGCGGAGGAATGAGAGGAAATGGAAAATGCGAAACAGTAAAGCCAGTCGAGTTGCACTGGCTGGCCTTTTGACAAGCCTCATGCTGGTTCTGGGCCTCATTGAACGTCAGTTTCCCATCAGTGCGGCCGTACCCGGAATCAAGCTGGGTCTGGCCAATTCGGTGCTTCTTTATGCCATCTATATGCTGGGATGGCGGGATTCCGTTTTGCTGATGCTGCTCAAGGCGCTCATGAGCTGGCTCATCTACATGAACTTAAATGCCATGTTTTATTCTCTTGCCGGTGGAGCCTGTTCACTTCTTGTCATGCTGCTTCTCTCAAGGATTCCGGGAATCAGCGTGATTGGTGTGAGCGCCGCCGGTGCGGTCTTCTTTAACGTAGGTCAGATTCTGATGGCGGTCATTATGCTGCATACACCGGGGCTGCTTTTTACCTATTTGCCGATCCTGATGGTTTCGGGGGTAGTGACCGGTGTGCTGACAGGAATTGTGGCCCAGCTTGTAATGAAACATATGAAAGGAATAGCGGGGAAAAACCGCTGAGGAGGAGCGTTATGCAAAATCTTCTTGATGCGCTGTGGAAACAGCCGGATGTGCTGAAGCGTATGGGACGTCTGTATGGCGAGACAGAGGTAGAGAACCAGGTAGCACGATATAATAAACTTGCAGACTGCTTTGCGGAGACGTTTGGTGAGAATCCGGAGCATCTTTGCGTATTTTCCGCACCCGGAAGAACGGAAATCGGCGGAAATCACACGGACCATAACAATGGCCGTGTACTGGCAGCAGCAGTCAACCTGGATACCGTTGCGGTTGTAAGCCCAAGGGCGGATGGCCTCATTCATGTGAACAGCGAAGGATTCCCGCCGATGGAAGTGGATACCAGAGATCTTGCAGTGAATCCGGCAGAGTTTGGAACCACGCCGGCCCTTATCCGGGGAACCGCGGGTGCGCTCAAAGAGCGGGGCATGACCGTTGGCGGATTTGATGCCGTCATCACGTCCTCCGTCGCGCGCGGCAGCGGACTTTCCTCCTCTGCGGCATTTGAAATCCTGA
The DNA here is from genome assembly GCA_017476605.1 of Clostridia bacterium. Lineage (GTDB taxonomy): Bacteria > Bacillota > Clostridia > Christensenellales > Aristaeellaceae > Ventricola. The sequence goes on along the minus strand of JAFUZM010000329.1, from coordinate 9,151 downwards.
TCGCTACTATTCTTGACGGCCTTTACAACGGATTTACCCTGGACAGCCAGACACGTGCGGAGATCGCGCAGGAAGTGGAAAACAAGTGGTTTGGAAAACCCTGCGGGCTGATGGATCAGATGGCCTCCTCTGTGGGCGGACTGGTGACCATTGACTTTAAGGAAGAGCGCGCCAAGGTGGAATCCCTGTCCTATGACTTTACCAGCAGGGGATATGCGCTGTGCGTGGTAAACACCGGCGGAGATCACGGGGATCTGACCGAGGATTACGCAGCGATCCTTCGTGAAATGGAAGCTGTCGCAGGTGTAATGGGCAAGAAGGTCTTACGGGAAGTTCCGGAAGAGGAATTTGAAAAGAACATCCCTGAGATTCGGAAGGTAACAGGGGACCGTGCCATTTTGCGGGCTATGCACTTTTATGATGACAATGCCCGGGTTCTTGAGCAGGTGAATGCCCTGCGTCAGGATGAGCTTGACCACTTCTTTGATGCGGTAAACCGCTCGGGTGACAGCAGCTGGGAGCTGCTCCAGAATATCTATGCACGGCCAACGGAGGAGCAGATGGCACTGGGCGTAGAGCTGAGCCGTCGGTTCCTTGAGGGAAAAGGCGCTGCCCGCGTTCACGGCGGCGGATTTGCCGGAACCATTCAGGCTTATGTGCCCACGGCATGGCTGGATGCATATATCGTATTGATGGAAAAGGTCTTCGGGCCCGGAAGCTGCATTCCGCTGATGATTCGCCCGGAGGGTGCGGTGATGATGCCGGTTAAATAACAGAAAGCGTGTACTGAGTTTATGAGAGAAAACCCAAAGCTGAGACATGCGTTGCTGTTTTTGCTGGATGCTGTCCTTGTCCTTATTGCCATTTATGTAAGCATGGAGCTTCGCTTCGAGATGTATGTCCCGAGGCGGCACTGGCTCACGTTATACCGCTCATTGCCGCTTGTCCTTGGACTGTATATGGCCTGCTATTTCTTTGGTGGAATATACAAGATCATGTGGCGGTTTGCCGGCATCCATGATCTCATGCGGCTCTTCTTTGTTTCTGCGGTTGCATGTGGAAGTACGCTGGTATGCAACCAGTTCCTTAACCTGGATTTGTTCCGAAGCGTCCTGATTCTCTCCGGTGTTCTGGCGATGCTGTTCATTGGCGGAGTTCGCCTGATGTGGCGCTTTTTCGCAAAGGATCGGATCAATGCAGGCGCAGCCAATGCAATGCCGGTTATGATTGTCGGAGCGGGAGATTCCGGTGCTTTTGCGGTCAATGTATGCAATAAGAATCCGGCCCATATGGGACGTCCCGTTCTGCTGGTGGATGATGATCCGACCAAGCAGGGCCTCAGGATCCAGAATGTTCCGGTGAAAGGAAAGACGGCGGATATTCCAAAGCTCGTGGAAAAGTACGGCATCCGGGAAATCATTGTCGCCATGCCGTCTCTCAATGCAACCAAACGGATGCAGGAGATACTGGAGCTCTGCGATCAGCCGCATTGTCATACGCGTATTTTTTCCGGACCGACGGACCTGGGACCCAATGGAGAGATTGCCCCTCGCATCCGCGAACTCAATATCTCCGACTTCCTGTCAAGGGATGAAATTGAACTGGATATTGAGAATATCTCCGGGTATCTGAAGGGAAAAGTGATCATGGTCACCGGCGGAGGCGGATCCATCGGTTCCGAGCTCTGCCGTCAGATCCTTCGGTTTAAGCCACGGCTTCTTTTGATATTTGAGATCTATGAGAACTGTGCATACGAGCTTGAGTATGAGCTCCATCAGAGGTTTGGCGAGCAGTGCCCGGTGATTACGCTTATTGGCTCCATTCGGGACAAGGAACGCCTTGACGAGGTCTTTGAAATGTACCATCCCGAGGTGGTGTTCCATGCAGCAGCGCACAAGCATGTTCCACTTATGGAACGCAGCCCGGCAGAGGCCATCAAGAACAACGTTTTCGGAACGCTCAATTTACTGGAATCAGCCAGCGAGCATGGGGTAGAGCGCTTTGTCCAGCTGTCGACCGACAAGGCTGTGAATCCGGCAAACGTGATGGGAGCAACCAAACGCATCACCGAAATGCTGATTCAGTCCTTTGGCGCGCGCACGAACATGAAATGCACGGCGGTTCGTTTCGGAAATGTCCTTGGAAGTCATGGCAGCGTCATCCCGCTCATGGAGCGCCAGATTCGCTCCGGCGGTCCGGTGACCGTGACGCATCCGGACATGACGCGCTACTTTATGACCATTCCCGAGGCCGCACAGCTTGTTCTGCAGGCCGGTGCAATCGCCGATTCCGGAAACATCTTCGTCCTTGATATGGGTGAACCCGTAAAAATCATGACGCTTGCAGAAAAGCTGATTCGTGCCTATGGCTATGAACCCAATGTGGACATTCCGATTAAAATCATCGGTCTTCGCCAGGGCGAGAAAATGCATGAGGAGCTGATGATGGAATGCGAACGGGAGAAGATGACCAAGACAGCGCACCGGAAGATCTTTGTGGCGCATGTCGATCCGATCAGCGATGAAATGATTGATGATATGCTGCATAAGCTGCATGAGGCAGCCAATCGGAATGATGAGGGAACGGTTGAGGTCATCGCCTCTGTCCTTCCTACGTATCATCCATGGCATAGATAATTAGTTTTAAAAGTGAGGAAAACCCGTGGATTATCCTTTTTTTGCAACACTTTCACGAATGAAATATATCCAGCGCTGGGCATTGATGCGCAATTCACGCACGGAGGATCTCAGTGAGCATTCGCTTGAGGTCGCAATGATCGCGCATGCGCTTTGTACCATTGGAAACGTACGGTTTCACAAAGAGTTGAATGCAGATCGGGCAGCTGTGATTGCCCTTTATCATGATGCATCTGAAATCATCACCGGAGATCTGCCTACGCCGGTCAAATATCTGAATCCCAATATTAAAAACGCCTATAAGGATGTGGAGCATCTGGCGGAGGATCAGCTGCTGGCCGGACTTCCCGAGGATCTGCGTCCCACATATGCTGCCATACTCAAAGAGCAGGATAATGAGGACGATAAGCTGCTCCATCGCTATGTAAAGGCGGCGGACAAGCTCTCTGCACTCATTAAGTGCGTGGAGGAGGAGCACGCGGGAAATTCGGAATTTAAAACAGCTGCTGTAACCACACGCAAATCCCTGGATGAATTGATTGATGAATTACCGGAAGTTCGGGAATTCATGTGGGATTTCCTGCCATCGTATGGCAAGACACTGGATGAACTGCTGGCAGAGACCTGAACGTAAAACTTCCATTTTAAGCAGAAAACTAGAAGATTTTTTCAAAAAAACTTCCAAACTTCCTTGACAGCCCCTATATGGGGCGATATAATGGCCTCACTCATTCGACCTCGTAACACATTTTATGCGGCGGACAAAAGACACAGAACAGAAGAAGGGGTGAGCGCATGGAACTATTTTCGGAAAAACTGAAGAAAGCGCGGAAGGAAGCGGGACTCAGCCAGGCAGATCTGGCGGATTTGATTGGCGTATCACCGAGATCCGTTACGGATTACGAACGCGGATGCGCAGTGCCGCGGTATAAGAAGATTCAGAAGATTGCCGAGACGCTGGGTGTGACGGTTCTGTATCTGACAACAGACAGCATCAGTGACCGCAATTTCGGCGAGAACATTGATCAGATGATGCAGCAGACCGGAGATATTTACGGCGAAATGGCTGCAATGGAAATGAGTGACCTGATCAATCGCAATACGGCATTTCTTGCTGGCGGTCAGGTGCCTCAGAGCGTCAAGGATAAGTTCTTTGAAGCACTGATGAAAGCGTACATTGCCTGCAAAGAGGAAGCGGAGAAAGAGGAACCATAGGAAATGACGCTTGATGCCATTCGACAATGTGTGCAAAGGATTCGGAAGAATCGCGAAACGCTCAGCGTGCAGGAACTTTGCGAGGCAGAGGGCATTCTTGTTCAGTATTTTCCAATGGGCGATGCCCCGGGAGCATGCAAGGGATTCTTTATCAGAAAATTCGGCGTTTCCTGTATAACGATCAATTCGGATCTTTCAGCGCGTAATCAGGAAGTCATATTGGCACATGAATTTGGGCATGCCTGTTTGCATGAGCATCTGGCGGAGGTCTCCGATTTTCTGGATGTCTTTCGGAATGGAGAGTCATCCATCTGCGAACGGGAGGCCAATCAGTTTGCCGCAGAATTGCTTCTTTCGGACGATGCGGTGAGTGAACTGCTGATGGACGGATATTCGCTCAAAGAGGCGGCCCAGACACTGGGAGTTCCGGTTGAACTCCTGATGGTTAAGATTCGAATGATGAGAAAGGATGCCGGCCTCATTTCGGTTCCGAGCAATTTCATGAAGGACGTTGTAGGATAATATGCAGTATCAGATTTCAATGCCTGCATCAAGAGCAGTGCATAAACATGGTCGTGCGTTAGAACGCGAAATTCCACGGGCAGAGACCTGTGAGAAACGGAGCTATCCGTTTCGCATTCTTTCAGTGATTCTTGGAATTGGAATTTTAATTGAGCTGTTTTGCCTCATAAAGGTTCCGGATTATTCAAACGAGCTTGAGGCTGCACGAACGGCCTATATGGCCGCACTTGAGCAGAATCGCGAACTGACGGCAAAGCTTGCTGAGGCTCAGTCTCTTGATAAACAGGAACAACTTGCCCGCGATGATGGATATAGTTACTACGGTGAAACGATTTATATTCCCGTTTTTGAAAAGCCGGAGGTAACAAAATAATCTAATAGTTGCTTGTCATTATGTGTTGCTAAATGGCTTTGACGCCAAGCCAAGCATCTTTGTACCTCGAACCTGAGTGCAATGACATTCCGGCAAGCGAATGGATGGTAGTGTACAAAGAAATGAGAGAATTTCAAGTAATAGAAAATAAACCAGTAGATTTGCTTGGAAAATTAGACGAGAGGCAATTTGCAGAAGTTCATGCGATTATTGTTGAGCCTTCGATAAATAGCATAGATTCGAATAGCCTTCTGAACATTCAAAATGAGGATCAATTATGGGAACATATTGATCATTCTCTGAATCAGGCGAAAAGTGGAATTGGCCGAGAAGCAGATGAAGTGTTTGATGATCTTATGAGAAAATATGCAATGTGAATTGGTTACTCGCGGAGAGACCCTTGAAGCACATTTCGCAGTTGCATAGCCCGCCATTGCTGTCCATGAATATTGCGGCATTCACAGACTGCGTATGGCAAAAGAATAGGAACAGAAAACTTCACACAAGATAGATTGTCCAAACACAGAAACAAACCAACATGGCTATACATTACTGAGTGTATCAGGAAGGAGAATGTAAAGATATGTCTGCTTTTCCAGATGGATATCCGGAGGATCTGCTTGATCGGATATTGAAAAACGGAGGCGAATTCAAAGAATACCATGATGTATATCGCGTTGCAAAATACGGATTGAATGACCCGAGGTCATTTTATAGTACGATTCAGGAAAAGATTCTGGAATCGAATGGGGCGCTCAGACCTAATGAAAGCAAAAAGAAACCAGCTCTTTCGGATTATTCAACCTCATTAAGTACTTCTGTTGAGAAAATGGCAGCATATTTGCAGCACAGTGAACAAAAACACCCAAAAGCGACGATCATTATAGGTTATACAAAAAAGGAATTTGGACCGACAAAGCTAAATGTTGAAAGCAAACATATTCATTGGTGGCTTTACAAAGGAGCAGAGCCTTGGCGCTGCTTCCGGGCAGGAGAGAATTTGTTATGAGCAATGAAACATATATTACTGCAGGAAATGAAAACTTTTTTTATCTGTTCTCAATTCTGGAATTTGATGAAGTACCAATTGTATTTATTACACGCGATGAAAAATGGAATCTGTATCTTTGCGACTGCACAGATACGAGATTTGGAGAGCAAAACTGGATTATAGGGAAAACAACCATAGAAATTATCCGTAAAGTGATTGATAAAAAGATTACAGTATACGATGCTTTAAAAGAGGTTTCACAGTCAGTGAAACTAGTTGTTTATACTTATTCAACTCAGAGCTTTTCTTATCAGGAAAAAATGATTTATGAAGTGCCGGAAGATCATCTTCCGGAAAAAGAGCAAGTACTTCTATATGTCGAAGATAATGCGTCTGAGCAGCTGTTTCGGCTCAAATTGATGCAAGCATTGCATCAGGAGACATTTACCACTGAAAAGAGCCAAAACAATGATACTTTTGAAAATAACGCAACAGTATTTCAGAATTACGAATTTGAAGGAAATGCATATCATGAATTATCAGACGACAAAATAGGAGAAGCAGCATGAGCAATCCTGGAGGAATTATTCAATTTGTTGATTACAGGGTAATCAATATAGAATTTACTCGCCCGGCAACATATCCAATTCAAGACAAAGAAGAATATAAATATAACATTGCGCATGGAAAAATAGAAAGATCGGATAAATCCATTCAAATGAATATTATTGTTCGGGCGTTTGATGCTGATAGTGAAAGCTATGAAGAAGCTCAGACAAAAGTATCCGTTGAACTGGCCGGCATCTTTAAATCCACAGAAGATCAGAAATGGGATGAGAGATGGGATTCGAATGCAATTGCGATTTTATACCCATATGCCCGTTCTTTAATTTCCAGTATCACCGCGCAGACAGGCAGAAATCCGATTATTGTTCCAACAATTAATACTTTTAGCCTGCTGCAGATGGAAGCAGAGCGTCAAAGTAAAACAAATTAATCCGAGCTGTGAGACTGTCAAAACATGCATCGAGATTTTGTCGTTTCACTAAGTAACTATACTCAAGTCAAGAAATAAATGGAAACCTTATGACCTTTAAGAAGGAAACAACAGTTCCCCCAAAACGTTATTTTCCAGCTAATTTGTGACATGAGTATAATTTCGTGTTTTGGTTACATGCTATCTACAAAAGGCTTAGAAAGCCCTGTATTTTATTCATTCACGATTCACATGACTATAATAATTGCCTTGTGAATTTTGAATTGCCTTAAATACAAATTTTACAGCATTCTCAGTGTTTTACATTTGACCATTATGCGAAATTTTAAATAAATGTTTTTGGAAAAATATAAGCAGAAAATGGTTGCTGTATATGCTGAAATTGCGCAGAATATACGGCAGCCATTTGTGTATATGAATAAAACAGAGAAGCAAACGTGCCACGCGTTGAATCTGCGGAGAATGCGCGTGATCTATTGTCTTATGTGGCGTGAGCAGGGAAGAAGAACAGAGTACGGGGAGGAATGAGAGAATGCCGTTTCAGATTATCAGAAACGATATCACCCGGGTGAATGCAGATATTATTGTCAATACAGCAAATCCAGAGCCACAGTTTGGCAGCGGCACGGATGCAGCCATTTACAAAGCAGCAGGAGCGAGGGAACTTTTGGCGGAGAGGAAAAAGATCGGGCGGATTGCGCCGGGCGAAGCAGCGGTTACCTCTGCCTTTCAGCTTCCGGCAAAGTACATTATTCATACCGTAGGTCCTGTGTGGCGGGATGGAAATCATGGAGAATTCGACATATTGCGCTCCTGCTATCGAAAGCCCATGCTGCTTGCCGATCAGCTTGGCTGCGAGAGCATTGCCTTTCCGCTGATTGCAACCGGTGTGTATGGCTTTCCAAAGGATAAAGCACTTGATATTGCGCTTGCCACCATCCGTGAACACCTGGAGGAATCAGAGCTGAATGTCATTCTGGTTGTATTTAGCCATAATGCCTTTCAGCTTGCTACCGGTCTTACGGAACGCGTCGAGGAATACATCGACGAAAACTATGTACAATGGTACACAACAGAGGAATACGGGGAGCCGTTTGATGCGCGTCTTGACGCCATTCGCAGACGTGAGCTGTTGAAAGAAGAGACGGATGATGAATGGTTCGGATCTGCACCAGAGAGAAACATGGCGCCAGGCATGGACCTGCTTCGATCTGCTGAGGCGACGTTTGCTCCGGCATTAAGCGAAGTTATGCCGGCCCCCATGGAAAAGAAAAAGCCAAGTCTTGAGGAGGTCGTAAATAACCTTGGAGAAAGCTTTCAGGCAAGGCTGATGCGCATGATTGATGAACGGGGGATGAAGGATCCGGAGGTATACAAACGGGCAAACATCGACCGGAAGCTCTTTTCCAAAATCCGATGCAGCGAAAACTACATTCCAAAGAAGAAAACGATTTTTGCCCTGGCGATCTCCCTGAGGCTTAATCTGGATGATGCCAGGGATCTGCTGGCCAGCGCCGGAGTGGCGCTTACCAACAACAATAAAGAGGACCTGATTCTCCGCTTTTGCATTGAGAATGAAATGTACGATATCTTCCAGATTGACGCTTTGTTTTTTACTTTTACAGGAAAAGGCCTCAACGGATAATTGTCGCTTTGCAGGCGACCACAGAGGGGTTTGAGAATGCTATACTTGCGCCATCAAAAACAAGGAGGCATTCAAAATGAAAAAGAACCTGACAGAACTGGTCATGATTCTTGACCGGAGCGGATCCATGAATGGACTTGAAAGCGACACCATCGGCGGATACAACAGCATGCTGAAAAAGCAGCGGGAGACAGAGGGAGAGGTGCTGGTCTCCACCGTGCTCTTTGATGACAAATCAGAGGTGCTCTACGACCGTGTTCCTCTTGAAAAGTTGCCAGAGATGACAGAGAAGGAATACTACGTACGGGGATGTACGGCGCTCCTGGATGCGGTAGGCGGTGCGATTCATCACATCGGCAATGTCCATAAATATGCCCGTGAGGAGGATCGGCCGGAGAAGACGATCGTCGTTATCACGACAGATGGTCTTGAAAATGCCAGCCGTCGGTATACCTATGACAAAGTGAAGCAGATGGTCGAGCATCAGAAGGAGAAATACGGCTGGGAGTTTCTGTTCCTGGGTGCCAATATTGATGCCATTGAAACGGCCGGCCGCTTTGGCATAACTGAGGATCGCGCGGCCAACTATAACAGCGACCATGAAGGGACCGTGCTCAATTATGAGGTCTTGGCAGAAACGGTTTCCAGGATGCGCGTCGCCTCGGCACCGATTGATGGTGGCTGGAAAGAGCGCATTGACGCCGATTACGTAGCACGCGGAGGAAACAACGGCCAGAGGAACCGGAAACCTCTGTGACATTCTCTGAACGGT
>JAFUZM010000328.1 GCA_017476605.1 Clostridia bacterium | reverse complement strand
GATGAATCTCAAGATGAAGAACCAGCTTCTGGTTGCCTGGGTCAACCGGAACGGCAAAATTCTGTTCCCCCGTGGACCGGATACCATTGAGGCAGGTGACTCTGTGATCATCATTACAAAACACACCGGCTTGTCCGATGCGGCGGATATTCTGCTGTGAGGGATGTATGAGGAGCATTATCTATATTCTCGGATGGATCCTTCTGATCGTTGCCGTCATGATGGCGATGCCCATGGCGGTTGCTGCGATCTACATGGAAACGGAGGGATTGGCCTTCCTTGGCACAGCAGCCCTCAGCGCCATTCTTGGCTTTATTCTAATCAAGACGAGACCGGAAACCATTCGCTTTCAGGCGAAAGAGGGCCTGGCCTGTACAGCGCTTGGCTGGATTGTGATGAGTATCATCGGCGCGGTTCCCCTTACGGTTTCGGGAGAAATCCCGTCCTATCTGGATGCGGTTTTTGAAACGGTTTCGGGATTTACGACCACAGGCGCCAGCATTTTACCCAATGTGGAGCTGATGACAAAGACCACGAATATGTGGCGTTGCTTCACGCACTGGATTGGTGGCATGGGCATCCTGGTCTTTCTTCTGGCTGTTCTGCCCCTGGTCGGCGGAACCAATATGCAGCTGATGAAGGCAGAGAGCCCCGGACCGTCCGTAGGCAAGCTGGTCCCGAAGGTCCGGTTTACCGCACAGCTTCTGTACATGCTGTATATTGCGCTGACGGTACTCATGATCCTGATGCTGCTAATCGGACGGATGCCGCTGTATGATGCCATGTGCACGGCGTTTGGAACCGCCGGCACCGGCGGATTTGGGATCTACGCCGATTCCTGTGCCAGCTTCAGCCCCTATGTCCAGTGGGTGATCACGGTTTTCATGATTCTGTTCGGCGTGAACTTCAACGTCTATTATCTCCTTTTTCTGAGGCAGTTCCGTGCAGCAGCAAAATGCGAGGAGATGCGCTGGTATCTTGGCATTATCGTCGTCGCTGCTCTTTTGATCTACCGGTCTACCGCCTCAATGTATGGAAGCATTGAGGAAGGACTCAGAACCTCTTTTTTCCAGGTGGGAACCATCATCACGACCACGGGCTTTTCGACTGTTGATTTTAATCTCTGGCCGACGTTTTCAAAGATCATTATTCTCATGCTGATGTTTGTCGGCGCCTGTGCCGGATCGACCGGAGGCGGACTTAAGGTCAGCCGGATTGCCATTGCCGGAAAGAGCTTTTTTACATACATCGGAAGCTTTTTGCATCCCCGGGCGGTTCGAAAGGTCAAGTTTGAGGGAAAAGAAGTGGAGATGGACACGCTCAAGGCGATTTTTGTCTATTTTGTGGGTGTCATGCTGATTGTTGTGCTCTCGATTCTGATTGTCTCCCTTGACAATTTTGATCTTGAAACCACCGTTTCCGCCGTTGCGGCGACCTTCAACAATATCGGCCCCGGGTTTGGTGCAGCAGGTCCCGCTGCATGCTATGCCGATTTTTCTCCCATCTCAAAGCTTGTTATGATCTTTGACATGCTGGCGGGACGCCTTGAGGTATTCCCGCTTGTGCTGCTTCTCACCCCGCGCTTCTGGCGTGAGCTTGTGAGCGAATATCGCAGCCGCAGGATGCGGATCAGCCGCAGCTTTATCGACGGGGAACCCAAATCACAAAGATAATTTCATGGAGCACAAGGCGGGTATATCCCGCCTTTTTGCGTTTTCAGGCAGAAATTCTGCGGAAAGATTCTCAAAATCGTCGATTTTTATATTAGAATTGCCCATTGACTCTTTCCAATTTCCTGTGATTCTGTTATAATCAACTTAATGCGAAAACGGAGCTTCCCGTTTTTGGAAATAGACCGCAATGCGGGTTTAAAATAAGGAGGAAAATATATGAAGGATTACTCGGTGAAGGACATTCGCAATATCGCCATATTGGGACACGGTTCAGAGGGTAAGACGACACTGCTTGAGTCTATGCTGTTCTCATCCGGTGCACTTGATCGTCAGGGCCGTGTCGAAGATGGAAACACGGTCAGCGATTATGATCCGGAAGAGGTAAAACGTCATATTTCGATCAGCGCTTCTGTCGCGCCCGTTGAGATTCACGGAAAGAAACTGAACATCATCGACGTTCCCGGATATTTTGATTTCGCAGGCGAAGTCGCCGGTGCTCTCTCCGCTGTTGAAGGCGCGATGATCGTGATGAGCGCTGCTACCGGTATTTCTACCGGATTCGAGAAGGCCTGGGAGGCAACCGGCCGTCACAACATGGCTCGCTTTGTGGTTATTTCTCAGGTTGACCGCGAGCATGTCAACTATGAGAAGGTCCTGGATGAGCTCCGCGAGCGCTATGGCAGCAGCATCGTTCCCATGGTTCTGCCCATTGGCGAGGGCACCACGTTCAAGGGCGTGGTTGACGTCCTGAGTGGCAAGGCGTTTACGGGCTCCCATAAGGACCGCAAGGAAATTCCGGTTCCCGATGATATGAAGGACAAGGTTGCCACCGCGCTTGAGGCCTGCTATGAGGCTGCCGCATCCACCAGTGAGGACCTGATGGAGAAGTATTTCGATGAGGGCGAGCTGAGCGAGGAAGAAATGCTTCGCGGCCTGTCTGCCGGCATTTATGATGGCAGCATTGTTCCGGTCGTTCCGGTGTCCTCTCTTACCGGCATCGGCGTACGTCCTCTGATGTTTGCACTGGCCAGCTATATGCCCTCTCCGATGGAGCGGACCTATCATGGCACAGATCCCAAGACCAAGGACGTGCATGTCCGCCATGCAGACACCAGTGAGCCCTTTACTGCACAGGTGTTTAAGACAATTGCTGACCCGTTCGTCGGCAAGCTGTCCCTGGTTCGCGTTGTCTCCGGCGTCCTGACCGCTCAGACCTCGCTGTACAACGGAAACGCGGATAAGCCGGAAAAGGCAGCCGGTATCTTCTCCATCCGCGGAAAGAAGCAGACAGCGGTCAATATGATCTGCGCCGGCGACATCGGCGCACTTTCCAAGCTCCAGTACACCTCGACCGGTGATACATTGAGCGAGATGGGCAAGCCGATTCAGTATGATCCCATTGACTTCCCGCTTCCGCAGATCTCCATGGCTGTATATGCCAAGAAGGCCGGTGAGGAAGATAAGGTCTTCTCCGGACTGAACCGTCTGGTTGAGGAAATGCCGGATGTCATCGTAGCGAAAGATCCGATGACCACCGAAACGCTGATCAGCGGACAGGGCGAACTGGAGCTTGAAATCATCCGCCAGAAGCTGCTGTCGAAGTTTGGTGCCGAGGCCGTCTTTAAGGATCCCAAGATTGCCTATCGTGAGACCATCCGCAAGACCATTGATGTTCAGGGACGCCATAAGAAGCAGTCCGGTGGTCATGGTCAGTTCGGTGATGTATGGATTGAGTTCTCTCCGACGGCGGATCCGTCGATCGACTTCGAGTTTGAAGATGCGGTTGTCGGCGGCGCGGTTCCCCGCAACTTCATCCCCTCTGTTGAAAAGGGACTCCGTGAGAACCTGGTCAAGGGTGTTCTTGCAGGATATCCGATGGTCGGTCTCCATGCAAAGCTGCATGACGGTTCCTATCATCCGGTAGACTCCTCTGAAATGGCGTTCAAGACGGCTGCCCGCATTGCCTACAAGCAGTGCATCAACGCAAGCCCTGTTCTCCTTGAGCCCATCATGCACGTTGAGGTATCCGTGCCGGATGAGTACATGGGTGACATCATTGGCGATCTCAATAAGCGCCGCGGCCGCATTCTCGGCATGGAGCCCCATGCTGGCAAGCAGATCATTACCGCTGAGGTTCCTCAGGCTGAAATGTTCAAGTATGCAACAGACCTGCGTTCCATTACACAGGCAAAGGGCTCTTTCAAGATGAACTTTGAGCGCTATGAGGAAGTTCCTCAGCTCAACGCCCAGAAGATCATCGAAGCCAACAAGGCTGCGCTGGAAGAGGACGACGAGTAATATCCCCGAGGCTGCATTTGCAGCCTCTTTTTTGTCCTCCGGTTTCTCTTGCGCGAGAAACCGGAGGACAATTTCACAGGCAGAAAAATCAGAATGCAGGAAATATCGAAATTTTCGACATTTTTTGTGTGAGAATTGACCGCGTATTCTTGACAGTGAGACGTGTAAACGCTAAAATACATGACAGTCATTATGTAGGCGTGTTTATTCGCACCCTGATGTTTTTCGGACCTTGTCCGTTATATACATTTAAGTGAATATCATTGAGCACGAAGAGGGGGATCATGCCCTTTTTTGGGCATGCTTTGTCGTGCTTTTTTCGAATCGACCGCCTCATACGCTGACCTGATAGAGAGAATTGAAATCTAAGATGAAGGAGTGTGAGAGTGTGCCGATTATTTTTGCTATTCTGGGAATAATTGCCGCGCTTCTGGTTGGCGCCGGAGCCGGTTATCTGTATCGCAAGAATATCCAAGAACGGAAAATCGGACGTACTGAGGAGTATGCCCGGAACCTTCTGGATGATGCTCAACGCCGTGCAGAGGAAAAGAAAAAGGAAAGCATTCTTGAGGCAAAGGAAGAAGTCATCCGCCTTAAGAACGAGCTGGACCGTGAGGTCAGAGACCGCCGTGCCGAGGTACAGCGTTCTGAACGTCGCGTTGCCCAGAGAGAAGAACAGCTTGACAAGAAATCAGATGCCTTAGATGCCAGAGAACAGACCCTTGAGCATAAGCAGGAAGACCTTGAAAAACTGACTGCTGAGACTCAGACGCAGCTGACAAGACAAAAGGAAGCTGCAGATGCCATTGAACAGCTGAAAGCAGAACGGGAAACTCAGCTGAAGGAAGAACTTGAGCGCGTTGCTCAGATGACACAGTTTGAGGCCCGGGACATGATCATTGAGCGCGTTCAGAAGGAAGCGTATCATGATGCCGGTGCCATGGTTCGTGAGATTGAACAAAATGCCCGGGATGAGGCCGATAAGAAGGCCAAGAACATCATCACGCTGGCCATCCAGCGCTGCGCTTCGGACCATGTTGCCGAAACCACCGTGTCCGTGGTCAATCTGCCAAATGAGGATATGAAGGGTCGCATCATCGGTCGTGAAGGCCGTAACATCCGTACCCTTGAGACGGCTACTGGCGTGGATCTTATCATTGACGATACGCCGGAGGCAGTGGTTGTTTCCGCGTTCGATCCGGTTCGCCGTGAGGTTGCACGCATGGCCCTTGAAAAGCTCATTGCAGATGGCCGTATTCATCCGGCCCGCATTGAGGAGACGGTTGAGAAAGCCCGTCGCGAAGTTGAAAATACCATTCGTGAGACCGGCGAACAGGCGGTCTTTGAGACAAACATGCACGGCATCCATCCGGAGCTGGTAAAGCTTCTGGGCCGGATGCGGTATCGTACCAGCTATGGTCAGAATGTGCTTAAGCACTCCATTGAGGTGTGCCATCTCGCCGGCCTTATGGCCTCCGAGCTGGGCGCCGATGTTCAGCTGGCCAAGCGTGCAGGATTGCTGCATGACATTGGCAAGGCAGTAGACCATGAGCAGGAAGGAACACACGTTGAGCTGGGCGTAGAGCTCTGCAAACGCTATCATGAGTCCCCTGAAGTCATCCACTGCATTGCAGCGCACCACAACGATGTGGAGCCGCAGACCATTGAAGCGGTACTGGTGCAGGCAGCAGATGCCATCAGCGCAGCACGGCCAGGCGCACGGCGTGAGTCCATTGAGAACTACATTAAGCGTCTGGAGAAGCTTGAGAGCATTGCCTCTGAGTTCCAGGGCGTTGAAAAGTCCTTCGCCATCCAGTCCGGACGTGAGATCCGTATCATGGTCAAACCGGAGGATGTAAACGATGACGGCACTGTCGTTCTTGCCCGCGAGATTGCAAAGCGCATTGAAAGCGAAATGGAATATCCGGGACAGATCAAGGTCAATGTCATCCGTGAAACCCGCGCAACCGAATATGCAAAATAAGAAAAGCAGCCATATGGCTGCTTTTTTTATGTCGTCTGGGATGGAAAAAACTGGTCAATGGTATACTTTTCAAGATTTCGAAAGATTTTTGGCACATGAGCGATGGATTTCAGTTTGACCGTCAGATCGACATTGCAGAGGAAAAAGAGATCGTTGCCGGTTTGAATGGCGTGTTCATGGAGCTTCTTTTTGAACCGGTGATATGTGGAGCGCGCAAAGGGGAGACACTCATCGGTGGTCCGATGCAGCGCATATTGAAATGCAAGATCGGTAAGAATCCGCTGGAACAGCTGCTCTTCCGGGATGTGCATGGTGATTTCAAACAGACAGAGACTATAGAGGAGATAAACCGGAGCAGATGGACGACCGGTGCTGCTGTAAAGGGGATCAAAGATGGAGTCGTCAATCAGGGGAAATATGTGATCTCCGAAAAAGCCTGCCCAGCTCTCCTTTACGGCGCTTTGAATGGCCTTGGAGGCGTGATCATAATGATCCTCAAAGAAATTCATCTGCGTATAGGTCTCTTTTACTCTGCGTGACATGAAAGGCGCCTCCGGCTGTCAGTATTTTGGAAGATTCATACGAGTTCGCCATCCTGCATGATCATGATTGTGCCTGCATAGATGGTGGGGCGGTGCGTGACGATGTCAAAATGTCCGGCGGCTTCCTGAATGCCGCCCAGTGAGATATTTCGGCCCATGCCGATGTGGAAGGTATGGAAGGTGGATTCATCCTCAATATAGGAGACGCCACGGCATCTTGAAATGGTATTGAGCCCGATACCAAACTCTGCAGCCTGGTACATGGTTGGATCATTGAAATGCTCCATATACTCAAGCAGCCGGACTGTATCCTCAGAATGCGAAACGGCGGAAAGCGTTCCGTGCGAGAAATGAATTTCAATGGGAGAGCGGACAAGACCAAGGTAACCGAGGGACCCGTCGAGGATAAGACGCCCTTCTGTTTCATGTTCTTCAATCGGGACATAGACCTCAAAACTTGCCGAGCCAATGGCTCTTCGGTGATCGGCCATGCCACAATAACAGCCTGGCTGTCGCCCACGCTTTCGGAAGATCAGATCGGTTCCGGCCTCTGTTGTGACATGAATCGTGTCACATCGCTCAAGCGGTGGCAGAAGTCTTTGAGCCATCCGGCGAGCTGCTACAGGAGACATGCCGATAAATTCATTTTCAAGCAAGCTGGTACCATCCGAACAGGAAAGGGGGAGGGAGAGGAACCGGGCACCGCGTGCGACTGCCTTAGAGACCGGGCGTGCAGTGATAAAGGAATAGTCTGTGGCACCGATGATGACATTGGCGGAATCCAGAAGCGGGGCAATGGCATCAATACAGTCTCCGTTCTGGACATCGGCACTGTTCAGCACGATGGACTTAAGAATGGCATCCTGACTGCGTGCAAAGCGATCAAAGGCTTCCAGTTCTCGGACATGGGTTTCGTCGGTGACAAGCAGAATGAGTTCGTCCCTCCGAATGTCCAGCCAAGTATTCATAATGATCGCGATGCCTCTTTGGATATCCACGAATCTGCCTTCCCTTCAGCTCAAATCAATACAGTTTGATTATATCGCAGATATGACTTTTTGACAATGTGAGCAGAAGGAATTCTTCTGTTTTTACGATCCAATCAAAGCCAAAGGCAGATCAATGTTTCCTTTTCATTTCCCTTGTCGTCATACAGCGGATGTGATATACTTTGCTCGGACAAGGAACTTGTGAAGTTCAACCTAAATGATATTTCATTTGGTCTCATTGTTCATCAATTGAGACGTTGCTATAACTTCTCTGTAAATTGTGTCATCTTGCAGAAATTTCAAATGGTACAATATACGCAGGAAGAGTTTCTATCAGGCCTCAGAAAAGGGGATAAGCTGATTCCAATTATTACGGCGGTTGTGTATTTCGGAGCTGAGCCGTGGGATGGACCGAAGAGCCTTTTTGAAATGCTTGATGTGAGAGATGAACGATTGTATCGCTTCTTAAGTGATTATAAGCTAAACCTGATATCTCCAGCAGATATGGATGACGAAGAGTTTAAGAAGTTCCACACAGAACTGGGATATGCTATGAAGCTGTTAAAGCATCAGTCGAATGATGCTGATGAAGTGATTACCCGGGAGGGACACCGAAAAGTCAGTCCAGAGACGGCGTATTTTCTTAAAACTGCTATGAAGTTAAAACTTGAATTTGAGGTAGAGCCAGGAGGTGTTGATATGTGCAAGGCAATGGAGAAGCGTGACCAAAGAAAAGAAGTCACAGGTGCAATTAAGGGCATGAGGTCGATGGGAGCTTCGGACAATGATATTATCAGCAAAATTGTTGAGATATTCCATGTCACCGAGGAATATGTGCTTCCGCTTCTCGCACCAAAGCAGGCGTAGAGAAGTGTTCATCAGGAACACAACATCAATCTGGAATAAACACTATCTTTTGTTTGCATCATAGCAAAGCAAATGCAGAGCACATTCATTTTCAGAATTTGAATTCTATATTCATGCAGGATAACTGTAGATCCTGTCAGGACAGCATGTCCTGACAGAATCTATGCTTTATACGTTGCAATTAAGACGCCGCAGACAGAAGAAAAAGGACAAAAGCGGGTATGGAGCGTTCTTCAGTCTGGAAGGTAACCTGGAGAAGACTGCACGATTAAACGAGTGGAAGCTCATGTGGACGTAATGAGAGGTTCCACACGAAGTTGTGGCGTGTAATGAAACCGTTAATGCATCAGTCGAATGATGCTGATGAAGTGATTGCCCAGGAGGGACACAGAAAAGTCAGTCCAGAGACGGCGTATTTTCTCAAAGCAGCTATGAAATTAGATTTTGAATTTGAAGATGAAGCAGGGGGTGTAGATATGTGCAAGTCTATTGAAAAGAGATATAAAGAGAAGGAAGTCACAGGTGCAATAAAGTGCATGAGGTCGATGGGAGCTTCGGAGAATGATATTATCAGCAAAATGGTTGAGATATTCCATGTCACCGAGGAATATGTGCGTCCGCTTCTCGCACCAAAGCAGGCGTAGAAGAACTCATTAGGAATGCAACACCAATCTGGGATAAACACCATCTTTTGTTTGCATCATAGCAAAGCAAAAGCAGAGCATGTTTATTTTCAGGATTAGAATTCATGCAGGATAACCGTAGATTCTGTCAGGACAGTATGCCCTGACAGAATCTACGCTTTATGCATTGCAACTAAGACGCCACGAGCAGAAAAAAAGACGAAAGCAGGTATGGAGCTGTCTTCCATCTGGAAGATAGCATGGCAAGGCTACACGATTAAACGAGTGGAAGCGCATATGGACGTATTGAGAGGTTCCACCCGGAGTTGTGGTGTGTAATGAAACCATTAAAGCTCCAGTCGGATGATGCTGATGAAGTGATTACCCGGGAGGGACACTGAAAAGTCAGTCCGGAGACGGCGTATTTTCTGAATGCCACTATGGAGTTAAATTTTGAATTTGAGGTAGAAGCCGGAGGCGTTGATATGTGTAAATCTATAGAAAGAAACAATCTAAAAAGGGAAGCCACAGGTGCAATAGAAGGCATGCGGATTGGTGGAATGACAGACAACGATATCATAATAAAAACGATGGAAGTATACCATGTTACCGAGGAATATGGCTTGCATTGCTGACACCAAAGCAGACACAGGGGAATTCATAAAGAGCCGGATATCAGAGCAGAATGGCTGTGCTGTATTTATGCGGTGACAAAGTATGGGGAAGAGTGCTCTTTTTCGGAAACTGAGTACAATCTTTGCGATGAAAATGCCGGATGCTCTCGGACAGCTGTCCCGAGAGCATCCGGCGTTTTTGTGTATTCATGTATACTCGGAGCGGGGAATATGCCGAACGTGAGCAAGGAGAGCTTTGATAATGGTTCGTGATCTGCAAAATGGATAAAGTGATTGTGATGGATGACACGAAAATAGTGGGAAAGAATAATTAATAGCGAATTGTGTGTTGACGAATATGGGAACAAGTGGTATTATGGACCACAAAGCAAATAGTATGCAAACTATACGAGGCGCAGAAATGAACAGGAAAAAGTCTTACTGCTTTGATCATCCGATTCGGATTATCCGCCCGAAGGCTAATGGTCTTGACGTGATCTTTTATACATTTTTGTTCTCGGCGCTGGCAGCGATCATTCTGTTTCTCTTGTGTATGAAAGATGGTAAATTCGGCATTTATTTGGAGTTTCCAAGAGTACTTGCAAGCATTCCACTTATCATCATCGCTTACTTTGTTTTGGAGCCGCTCAAGGAACTGCGCAGGTATATTCCGAAACTGGCCAGAAAGGAGACCTGGACCATTGAGGAACTGATGAAAATGACGGGGAAGGATCGCAAACAGACGGAGCAGATCATGACCCGGGTGCTTGAAAGCGGATTTATTGTGGATCCATCCTGCGAACTGCAGGTGTGATTAATATTTAGAAAAGGGGAAATATCCATGGAAGTATTGAAACTCATTGGCGTATTGATCGTTGTGATTGGTTTCGCAGTGAAATTCGACACCATCGCTACCGTCGTTATCGCCGGCATCGCCACGGGCCTCGTGGCAAAAATGTCTGTCCTGGAGATCCTTGAAACGCTGGGCGCTTCTTTCATCACCAACAGAACAGCGACTTTGTTCGTGCTGACGCTCCCTTGCATCGGCATTTGCGAGAGATATGGACTTAAGGAGAAAGCCATCGACTTTATTCGCAGCATTAAAAATGCGACGACTGGTCGTGTCATTCTCATCTATCAGGCCATCCGTACTCTGGCAGCTGCTTTCTCCGTCCGTCTTGGTGGTCATCCTCAGTTTGTTCGTCCTGTCGTTGTTCCAATGGCAGAAGGCGCAGCTGTTGCGAAATACGGCGAGATTGATGACAAGGTCAGCGATACCATCCGTGGCGCATCCGCTGCAGCGGAGAACTATGGAAACTTCTATGCACAGAACTGTTTCATGGGCGCTTCCGGAACGCTGCTGATCGTCTCCACGCTGGTTGCTCAGGGATATGAGGTCACAGCTCTTCAGATTGCCACATGGTCCATTCCAATTGCTGTCATCAGCGTTATTGTTGGCGCATGGCGTGATCTGACGCTTGACAACAAACTTGCTAAAATGACGAAGGGAGGCGCACAATAATGACTGCTGCACAGATTGTTGCTGAAATCTTCTATACAATGATTCTGGGGTCAAAAGGGGTAGTTCTATGACCCCTAAGGTATAATTGGACAGTTTTTTGCCGATTTTGCTTTTGAGCTTGCAATTTACAAATCTTGCAAAGACGGAGTGACCAATCATTAGTTGGCAATACAATTTG
>JAFUZM010000327.1 GCA_017476605.1 Clostridia bacterium | reverse complement strand
GGACTCGCGGAAGAACGACTCGAAGGACGTATGGAAGGGGAAAGACTGATTGGGACTTTAATGGACAAACTGTTTTCTCTTGGACGTCTTGATGATGCAAAGCGCTGCACAACAGATGATGATTTCCGAAATGCACTCTACAAAGAGTTTCAACTTGCATGAGTTCCTGCCCCGCTATCGTAACGGGGCCTTTTTTTCTTATATTCCCCTCGAGATTCCCGAAGAGTTGCTCTCTTGTTAAGCTGATTGTTAACATCGATATCCAGGTGGATGATCCGCCGAGTTACAGGCTTGTTAACAGAGAAAATATATTACTGCGCCAGAATGATTTTCAAACAATACGGAACAGTTTTACGCATCAGGAATATCAGAAGCTTAAGAAAGGCTGAACGAAGAACCCGATTCAAAATAAATGACTAAGGAATTGGTAAAGGAGCTTAGTGCCGTGTGTAACCTAGGTGAGTATATTGCCAGAAAAAGTAAGGAAGAGGGACGTATGGAAGGACGTATGGAAGGGCTCATAGAAGGGGAAAACCTTCTGAGTACTTTATTTGCCAAATTGTTTTCTCTTGGACGTCTTGATGATGCAAAGCGCTGCACAACAGATGTTGATTTCCGAAATGCGCTCTACAAAGAGTTTCAACTTACATATGCTATTCCCCGCTGATATAGTGGGGAAGTTTTTTTATAGCTCCAACAAAACGACTGTCAGCATTCATAAGAACTGATACAATCCTCTTCGAGTACAATGCTTGTCCAATCACAGCATTTTGCCGCATTGCATGCCATGCCTGAAATTCGTTTTTGCTATCGCCATCGTTTCTCCGCTGAGAGTAACTTGGTCTTTCGGCGTAGTGCCTTTTGTCAGTGCTCGTTATCTGACATACTCCTCTGCATGTACATTGGTGTCCACTGATTCGCCAGTCCATATGTCAAGTACCTGCTTCATGACCAAACCATCGCATACGCTATGGGCATGTCTCCTCCGTTTGCGTCCGCACCGTTGTCATCGCCGAATGGCTTAACTCTGATCTTTACACCTATTTCCCGAACAGATATTCGTATTTCCTTTTCCTTTGCATGACAATGTCAAGTACCCGGTTTCGTATTTCCAGGGGATATTGCTCCGCCTGTTCCACCAGCTGCTTCACGTCATTATAGCCAAAATGAAACTGGATGTGCTGACCATACAGCTTCTCTGCAATCTCCAGTTGTTCATCAAAATCATTGCAAAAGGTTTTAGGCTTTGCTCTAGGGATCAGTTTGAAGATGTCCTGATCCAAGGAGTAGTCAAGCGTTGTATCCGAAAGCAGCCCTGCCCCATGATCAAAAAATGGAGACAGTTTGTATTCTCCAAGATCATTTACCATTACAGCCATATTATGTGCATGACGATCTTCGTTCAGGAAAAAGGTGTCAATCGTGATCATTTTGCTCATATAGGTTCCAAATGCACGAATCCCAGTAATTCTCTCTGTGCACTCCACCAGCATACGAAGTCGCTCCAGATGGTTTTGAGTATTCTGATAGATCCGATTCACACCATACCCAAAAGCATTCAGAAAGAGTCGATCCAGCGTAATCAGTTGCCACCCATTCGTAAAATCACGACTGCTGCAACCATTGAATATCTTTCCGCGATAATAGACTTCCTCCAGCAAGTATGCTGCATACTCCTCGTGAGAAAGATTCGAACGTTCCAACAACTTCGAGATGACAAATTCCGCCAAACCTTCATATCCCAGATAGTCCGTTTTGTACCAGATCCCATCCTTCCGGAATTTCAACTGATTCCCTTTGGATGACTGAAGACTCGAACCATATTGATCCTTACTGAATAATTCAACCATCACTCTTCCTCCACCTTCAGCCAGAACTCATCCTCAGCCATACGGCCTTGCGTTTTCATGATGATCATCAGTGGATCATAGAAAGGCAGGCCGAGCTCCTGAAGCTGTAATTTCATCTTATCCCTTGTCCTTGGAAAACATCTTGATTCGATGAATTCCAGATAGTCCTCATACTCCGGGTTGACCTTGACCCCGAATGCACAGTACTGAGGATCATCCACGTAGTTTTTGATCTGGATATTCCGCAGCCGGTCATCTATATCGATCACGGTGCAGACCATGCTGCGATACATGTAATAGATCCGACGTCTGGCTGTTCTCTCCGGAATTTCCATACGGATGGCCATTGAAGGCCGACGCCACAGAAGATCCACCAGCGTCACAACAGGACCCGTAATCGGCGTATCCCGTTCCTCCCATGTTTCCACCGTTCTTTTAGAACAGCCCACAAAAGCGGCAAATTCCCTTTGTGTCATTCCCAGCAACTCACGGATCTTTCGGATATCCTCCGCATATAGTTCCCGTGCTACAGCATATTCTTTCATCCCAGAATCCCTCCGCCAAGAATTGTATCACATAATTTTCGGCCATTCAACATATTATTGTCACATTTATGTGAAACTAATGTTTATGTCACTGACCCATCAGGAAAGAATCCAGCGGTCATTGATATTCTTTTGAATCCTGCCTTGATGCTGTGCAAGTGCAATTCCACTTTCCATAAGCGAGAGGATCCCCTTCCCCATTCTTGGATATCCCAGCACTTTTGCGCTTTCTTTGATCAGATCATCATCAGGAAGACTGATTTGCTCCTCAAGGACATGACAAATCGCATTTCTGACCTCCTCAGGCGGAACTTCTTTCGTCTCCCGTTTCCCGTCACCTTCGCCATTTACCCGAAAGTCCACATAGGAAGCCGGGTCCTGATCAGATGCCCAGTAGACCTTTTCCTCTCCCAGTTTCGTGTAGGGCACACATAACTTGTAGAGAAGCTTCTGCAGTTTTGCCTGAATTCGGGCACCGCTGCGTGAAATGCCAAAGCTTTGTATCACTCTGCGGATCAATAAGGATTCACATATGGGCGCTTCATGCTCGATAACCGCTTGGAGTGTGTGTAATATGTCAGAATCGTAGAAAGAAGAGACAAACTGATCCGACGAAACAGATGGATTAGTAAGCGGCGTTGCACTGTAATACGCCGGCTCCATATTGAGGATTCCTGATTTCCCCTCCGTTTTCTCCGAAGCATCTGTCAGCCCGACAGGGGGCTTCTCCTCTGAAACAGACTTCTGGATTTGCACAGGCAGGACAGCAGAGCGCGTTTCTTCTCCCTCTGCTGTCGGATCCTCAGGCGCAGCACTTTCTGCGTCCTTTATCGCTTTCAGGATGCGGTCCAGTTCCTTTTTACTGTTATCCCACCAATCCATCGTAAAGACGCGGATGACCCTCCATCCAAGATCGTTCAGTACCTTGATCTGTGCAATCTCGCGATCACGGGTAGTCTTTGCCTTGCCATAGTTTTCCCCGTCCAGGAGGATGCCAAGTAAATATTCATTCGGATTTCCCGGATTAATGACACCAATATCAATTTTGAATTCAGAATGGCCCACCGTGCAATCTGTCTCGTAGCCATTTTCTGCAAGTGCCTCACAGATCGAGTGGACAACGCCCATGCTTCCATGAGTATTGGCTTGCATGTCGCTTTCCTCTGTCGGCAATTCACCTCCAGCGGCATATTCAAGGAACAGCTTTAACGCTGCAACGCCTCGGGCACTCGTTTTCGTGAGGTCAATCTGATCCGGTGTAAGGGTTGAGAACACTTTCATCTCAAAGCGGGCACGCGAGACGGCAACATTCAGCCGGCGCCATCCGCCTTCCCGGTTCAGGGGACCGAAATTCATATAAACCTTACCGTTTTCATCCGGTCCATAGCCAATGGAAAACAGAATGACATCCCGCTCGTCTCCCTGAACGTTTTCAAGGTTCTTGATGAAGATCGGCTCCGGTGACTCATAGGCCCAGTGTTCCAGCTCACTGTCAAGAATACAGGCTTCCGTGAGCAGGTCCTCGATCAGGTCCTGCTGCGACACGTTAAAGGTGACGACACCGACGCTCTTTTCCGAGCGCTTCGGATCATGGCAGCGACGTTTCAGCTCCTCAATGACCGCCTCCGCCTCTGCCCGATTCTGCCGGGAGGTCCCGCGTGTAAATACGCCGTCCACATGCTGGAGCGTCACTTTTGCATCCCGCTCATTCACCGACGGGAACGTATAGAGCTTTCTCTCATAAAACTGACTGTTGCTGAAGGCGATCAGGCTCTCATGTCTTGAGCGATAATGCCAAAGCAGATGGGTATCCGGCATATTGATCGCCAGGCAGTCCTCCAGTATGCTTTCCAGATCCTCGATGTCCAGGTTATCCTCATCAATCGTGTTTCTGGTGAAAAACGATGTCGGCGGCATCTGCTTGGGATCTCCGACGATGATCGCGTTTTCGCCACGCGCCAGTGCACCAACCGCCTTACACGTCGGCAGCTGTGAGGCTTCATCGAACACCACCAGATCAAAGGGCTTCCGTTTGGGATCCAGATACTGGGCTGCGGAAATCGGACTCATCAGCATACAGGGGCATAGTCTTGGCAGCAATTCCGGAATCTGTTCAAACAGTTTCCGTATGCTTATGCCCCGTCCACCGCTTCGGATGGCCCGCTGCAGAATACCAAGCTCGGAGCTCTGCGCCGCTTCCCTTGAGAAATTCGGGATGCGAGAGGCAAGTCGACAGTAGATTTCCTGTCTTGTCAGTGTCCGCAGCTCCTGATCCAGCCGTTTGAACTGCTCAATTTTCTCGTTGAAAACGGTGCCTGAGAAGGAATTGAGGGCAGCATTCCGGTCAATGATATACATGGCCATATTCTGGTAAGCCGCCTTCTTAAATGCGGGAAGGACATCATCATGGTCAAGACCATCCAGGTAGGCATCCACAACGCCGTCCAGTCCGAGATTCCTGGTTTCCTCCGCAACCAGATTAAAGGTAATCCATTCTTTCAACTGTTCTGCATTTCCCTCAATACCATCGCAAAGATCGAGCTCGGATTGTCCCCAGTCGCGCTCCTCCGCGGAAGGACGAAGATCCAAAAGGCCATACAGTGCATCCTTGATCGCAGAGAGATTTCCCCACGCGGCAATATAGTCTCTCAGTGCCTTCTCATGAGCGGGATTCCCGCCATAGGCTAACCGAATATGATCTGCCTGCGAGATGGCCAGCCGTTCTGCGCTTTCCTTCCCCTGCTGTGCCAGGTCCATCGTGCGCTGCCACGCCTTCGAGTTGTCCCGGTCCGTAACGTCAAGGCCCTTGCCGCACCTTTGATACAGCTTGTCCGCATAGGCTTTTTCCAGCTGATATTTAAGCAGCTTCTCAACTTCCCCGCGTAAATCGGCCTTGTTGACCGGTCTTATCATGTGCGATGCCAAGGACCTGAAAATGCGATTCTCACCAAGGAATCGTCCAAGTATCCATTTCGCATCGTTTTCATTCAGTTCACCAAGGACCTTTTTGGCATCCACGGATAAAAAGGATTCCTGCCACCTGGTAAGAAGATCCGCTGCAATGTCATTGGCTAAAAGATAATGCCGTGCCATTTCGCAGACATCATCCATCAGCTTCCCGATGGACGGCTCCTTTGCCCATTCCGTGGGAACGCCCAGCCAGAACACCATTTCTTTCGCAATACCGGACAGGTTCGCAAAATCACTGTATGGTCCCGGTGGATTCATACTGAATGTATGCGCCAGCTCAGCACCTGTCTCCTGAGCCTCTCGGAGCGCCCTCCGGTATGCGTCCAGGTTTGCATCAAGGGCAAACCGAATCCGCTGTGAATACTGCCGGCAGGCAATTCTCCCGAGTGGATGATGATGAGGATGACCGATTGCCCTGGCCGCAACGACCAGGCGCTCAATCACTCTGACCTGAGCGTCCATATCGGATGCTGAGGTTTTCTCTGCATACTCAAAAGGAAAGGCACGTAAATCCGGCGCATCCTTCACCTCTTCATAGCGGTTGACGATCTCAAACAGAGACAGTCCGCACGAATGCTTCGTATGAAGCAGGTGCGCATACTCATCCAGCTCACCTCTGAGCGCGGCAATCTGATCTGCCTTGATCGCATACGCCTCCGGCGTCGTTCCCTTTGTGACCTCGGTTGCCTCTTTCAGCTGCTCCAGAACATCCCGTTTCTTTGATTTATTCGAATGTAGTTCCAGACAGAACGGCGCAATTCCAATGGCCGCCAGCCGCTTTTGAACCACTTCCAGCGCCGCCATCTTCTCCGCCACAAACAGGACCGATTTTTCGTGTGCCAGCGCATTGGCAATAAGGGCCGTTATGGTCTGTGATTTTCCGGTGCCCGGCGGCCCGTGAAGGATAAAGCTCTCCCCCTTGGTGGCCTGCTCAATCGCGAACAGCTGGGATGCATCTGCAGGAATCGGAAGGAGGACGTCCTCCTCCGATACCGTGTCCCCGATTTCCATGTCCTTGGCATCCCATGCAAGCTTTCCGTCCATCAGGCTGCGCACGATTTTATTCTGCTCAAGGTCCTCTGAACGGTTGCGAATGTCATTCCACATCACAAACTGAGAGAAGGAGAAGATGCCAAGACAGGCGGACTCCAGCACATCCCAGCGCTTTTCCGACATGATGGCCTTGCGCAGAATGGTCAGGACCCGGCGGATATCAATTCCATGGTCATCCAGTGGCAGCGGATCCAGACCATTCACCACAAGACCGAAGTCCTGCTTCATTTTTTCAAGGATCGTGATATTCATCTGAGGCTCGTCATCGCGAAGCCGCACGACGTATCCCTGAGCTACCGATTTCCGGACCATCTCAATAGGCAGGAGAACAATCGGGGCATACCGTGGCTTTTGACTCCGCGGGTTTTCATACCACTTGAGAAGTCCCAGTGCAAGATACAGCGTATTGGCGCCGTTTTCCTCCATCGCGGATCTGGCCGAACGGTACAGGCCCTTGATTGTGCTCGAAAATTCAGATTCCGTGTATGTGGTACGAAGCCGTTTGTTTTTAAACTCCGCCTTGATGATCGCCTCATATCCGCCAAGTTCATGAAGGTTGTGAAGACCAATGCTGGTTTTGGACAGCTGCCAGTCCTCAGGTCTTGGCAGAATGCTGAAATCGTCCCCTCCCGAAAGTGCATCCTCCAGTTCATCCAGAGAGGAAACCATGATGGGAAGCATCGTACTGGAAAGCCGCATGTTGATCAGCGTGTTCCTGAGTCCGAGATCCAGCAGCTTGCGTTCCCACTGGGTTTTCTTGGTCACATTTTCCTCTTTTTGCAGAGGATCTACATCAAGTGCGCCTAGAACCGACTTTGGTGCCGCGCTGATCGTCTGTATCATCCCCGAGGTATCAATGTGCCACCCGTCCTCTCTCTGAATCCGCAGGGGCAACGGCGTGATTCCGCTGAGTCTCGTCCGGAACACGTCGATAATGCCTTCCAGGATCGACGTATCGCTGATTTCCGCCTCCGCGGCTTTCCGTGCCAGATCGAACGACATATTCTTCCCGGCAACAAAGGCTGTACATTCAACGATGGCAATTTCATTGACCCCATCCGCAAGGCGCTTGGTGATGAGGGACACATCATCCTGGACCGCCTCCGGGAACGACAGCTCCTCCAGCCAGATACCAGCGAAGATGTGCCGGCTTTGCTGGATCAGCAGTGCATGCAGTCCCATGGCTTCAAGGCATGACGCGTACAGGAGTGTCAGGTCCAGGCATGTCCCCAGCTTCTGCTGGATGACGGCATCACACAGCCGAACACGCTGCCCGATCCGCCCAAAGCTGGCCGGCGGAACCGCATAAATGATGTTTTCGCTCTGCAGGGCCGCGTAGACGGCCGCCGCCTGTGCAAGAACGCGATTCGGATCCTTTGACTGATAGGCGTCAAGGGATGGATCCCCTGTCCACTCGCCAAGGAAGCGGGCGGCTTTGGCGATGATCCTGGTGACCTCAGGGTGGTTCGGCGTCACAAAGGAGGCAAGGATTTCCGGATACAGCGTATATCCCTGCCATTCGTCAAAGGAAAGCACCTTTATTTCGACATTCTCCGAGCACAAGACCGTTTCCTCATAGGTCAGGGAGACATGCAGCTGCGCAGATATCTGGTCCGTAAGGCCTGCCAGGAATTCCGCATCCAGCAGGAGAGGAACATCCCTCAGGCAAAGACTCCCCTTTGCGTTTACACACTCAATGTGTCTCGTATACGGCAGGCTGAACTCCGGACTTGACGTAATCCTCAGGTCAATCTGCTCAAGGGGTTTCTCCGAATGATTCTCAATCGTGATGGACTGGATGACGTGGATGCCGTTTTGCTGCAGAGCATAATTGACCGCGGGCAGAAGATCAATATCCAAATGGATCTGCTCCCCGATCAGGTACTGCTCCTCCTCAGGGGTAAGACGCATCTCAGCGATCACCGTCTCGCCTCTTTGACGCCGGTCCTCAGAGGAGAATGCCTCTGCCGGCGGTTGAGTCCTCTCCATCTCCTCCGCAGGCCCGGACAGATGGTCATCCGACTCCGTCGGAATATCAGCGGGATTCGCGCCATTTTCCGGAGGTAAAGGGAGAACAAATTCCGGCGCTTCAAAGCTCCAGTCCCCATAAACGCCCATAAACCACACGCAAAGATGAAATGCCATCCTCAGCAGCGTCTCTGCCTTATCCGCACTTGTGAGCCCTTCATGAACCGCATCATTGCGTGCTTTTTTGAGTGCATACAGAATGTTATCCACCTTTGTCGGCAGCATCCCGGCATGCCTCAGAAGACGAACCCGGTCTGCATGGGTCGCGCTTTCGGACACTGTAAGCTTTTCTCCGAAAATCATTTCACTTACAATGCACTCTGCCAGCATCCCCAGCTTCACCACGCAGGCATTTGCATCTCCATACAGCAGCCTTTCTGCCGCCTGGCCGATCTCAGGCATCCGGGGCCAATACTTGCCTAAAAACGTAAAATTGGACATCTTCTCCACTCCATTTGTCCTCTGATCTTTTCCTGTCTGCAAAGCCATTAGGCCGGATCCGCCCGTGATTCACTTTCCCGTCCTTCAGGCAGCTGAAGGCGGGCTTTCGGGATAAAGGCAGAAAATACCGTGTCCTCCTCTCCGGATTCCACGGACAGTGTGCCACCCATCCCGGAGATGATCTGGTTCACAATATACAGGCCCATGCCATGCCCGTCCGAGCGCCGCTTTGTCGTATACCCGGGCTCAAACATATGTGCCTGAACCTTTTCCGGAATCGCAGGGCCATTATTGTGAACCGCAAAGAACCATCTGGCCTGATCCTCCCCGATGACCAGCTCCACCACTGGCCGGATGAGCCCGGATGCGCGAGCACTGCTGACCGCATCCATGGCGTTGTCAAGCAGATTGCCAAGAACCCGGCAGATTTCCCAGGAGGGAAGCATGGGCGATGACCACCGGGCACTAATGGACAGCTTCAGCTCAATGCCCCGTCGTTTGGCCTCCGCCACTTTTGCCTGAATCAGCGCATTGACCGCAGGGGAATCCGTCTGCAGCATTTTGCTCACCCGCTGCAGATCGCCGTAGACGCGGTCCATGTACTTGAGGGCTTCCTCCGGCTCTTCCATTTCGATCAGGCTGTAGATGACCTGAATATGGTTGAGGAAGTCGTGGCGCTGTGTCCGCATTTCCCGGTTCAGATCCTCAAGCTGCGTGTACGCCTTTTCAAGTGCCTGTTCCCGCTGCAGTGTACTGACATTCTGCAGCTCCTTGCCAATGTCCATAAAGGCCCCCCAGGCGACAACGCCCAGGCAGATCATGGCCGTCATCCGGGCAAAGTTCTCCTCAATGCCTCCGCCCAGAACCCGCATGACCAGAATCACCATGACGAGTGCCGCCACGATCTCCAGGATATTGGTGACCAGTGAAAAAATGACCGCCTCACGGATGCTTCTTTTGTCCTGCCCCGTTTCCGTACTCAGTTCAATCCTCATCTCTACCCTCTCTGGTGAAAAAAATCACCCCAGGCGATGGGGTGATTTGAGTATTACTCATGCAGTGTTGCAGGATAAACGCCGCTTGCATGGAGTCGACGCAGGTCCTCCTGAACCATGGGCTTATCTTCCTTGTAGGTCACACCAAACCAGACTGAATCGGTTTTGAGCATCGGGACGCGAAGCTCACCGCTGCGCATCAGGCTATCGACAGCCGAGGGCAGCAGGCACTCTGCCTTAATGGCATCCGGTGCCAGTGACCGCAGGAAGTTTTCAAAGTATTCCTCGAGCTTTGTGAACATCCAGGGCGTGAATCCCCAGAAATTCATGGAAACCGGTGCTACCGGATCCAGAAGCGTGCCGGGCTCGCCGGCATCCAGATCGCGAATCTCGCCATTGGGCAGGGCTGCAATCTTGAAGGTTTCAATCACCTCGGAAAGATGGCCATCCACCTCCTGGCAGATGCCGCGGGTCACCGTGCCGTTTTTCGAAACCGTGTTGCGCAGCTCATAGCCGACGATCAGGGCTTCGCCCTCCGGCTTAATCGTCTGCAGCTTCGGATAGATGGTGGAGAAGGCGGAAACGCCATAATAGTCATCTGCATTGATGACCGCAAACGGCTGATGGATCTTATCCTTGGCCACAAGCACGGCATGCACCGTGCCAAAGGGCTTTACCCTCTCCTCGGGAATATGATAAAAAGACGGAACACTCGAGAAGTCCTGGAATGCATAGTCAACCTTCACCTTTTTCGCTACGCGATCTCCGCAGATGGCAGCCACCTGCTCCTGCATGCCCGGTTTGATGACAAAGACGACCTGGTCAAATCCTGCACGAATCGCATCATAGATTGAGTATTCCATCAGGATCTCGCCATTGGGGCCAAGACCGTCTACCTGCTTATTTCCGCCATATCTTGAGCCCATTCCGGCTGCCATAATCAAAAGTGTTGCACCCATTGTCCTATCCTCCAAACAATTCAAATACTGGCCTTTTGGCCTTCTTGCTTCATTATACAGGATTTTCCCTACTCATACAAGTACTCAAAGCCGTGTCAGTTCCACCGCAATCTGGGCGGCGGCACGCGCATTGTTAAAGGCCAGCTGGATATTGGTCTTGAGGCTGTCTCCGCCGGTTTCCTCAACGATATGTGCCAGCATAAAGGGCGTGATGTTCTTTCCCTTCACCCCCGCTTCATTGGCGTCCTTCAGCACCTTTTCAATGACTGCGGTCATGGCATCAAAGTCCATGGCATACTCCTCCGGCACCGGATTGCCGATCAGGAGACCGCCGTTTAATCCCATGTCCCACTTGGCCTTTGCAATCTTTGCCACCTCCAGCGGGGTCCTGGCGTTATAATCCACGCCGAATCCGCTCTTGCGGCAGTAGAACGCCGGAAAATCCTCCGTTCCGAGGCCTAGAACCGGAACGCCCATGGTCTCAAGGTACTCAAGCGTGCGTCCAATATCCAGAATCATCTTGGCCCCTGCACAGACAACCGCCACGTTCGTATGGGCCAGCTCCTGCAGATCCGCGCTGATATCCATGGTATTTTCGCCATCCCGATGGACGCCGCCGATGCCACCGGTTGCAAACACATGAATGCCTGCCATTTCCGCCAGGATCATCGTGGTAGCCACCGTCGTTGCGCCCGTCAGCTTCTCTGCAACCACAATGGGCAGATCGCGTCTGCTGACCTTGAGCACGCCCTTTGCCTCGCACATCCGCTCGAGCTCTGCCCGGGTGAGTCCGGCCTTCAGCCGACCGTCAATAACGGCCATGGTCGCCGGGATGGCGCCCAGTGAGCGGATGATCTTTTCAATCTCCTCTGCAAACCCGAGGTTCTCGGGATAGGGCATGCCATGGCTCAAAATGGTGCTTTCAAGCGCAACCACCGGCTTTCCGGCAGCAACTGCTTCCTTAATTTCCGGGGTGATATCCATAAACTGACTGAGATCTTTCATCGTATATACTCCTCTATTGTTTTTTCTATTTCTTCATAAGAAATTTCCTGGTAAATGGTATCCGGCGATCCTATGGCCAGCATGCCGCAGGCCATGGCCGTATGGACGGTCCGAAGCGGATCATAGCCATGCATCCGTGAATAAACAATGCCCGCCATGGCTGCATCCCCGGCCCCCGTGGCATTGACCACATGGGGATATGGCCGGCTCCTGCCCATGATCTCTCCCTCCGGTCCGCGGTAATACATCCCATCTTCCCCAAGACTCACAAACACATGCCGGACGCCCTTCCCGCGCAGAATATCGCAGGCAAGGCGGATGTGTTCCGGTGAATCACAGGGGCATCCAGAGAGGATTTCAAGCTCCATGCGGTTGGGCTTCACCGTATCAAAGAATCCGATATACGGCAAGAGCTCCCTGGCCCAGGCGGTGGAGACCGGGTCAAGAAACAGTGGCCGTCCGCAGATCTCCGTGAGGCGGCGGATCGACCTCACCGAAAGATTCCCATCGCACACCACGAGCTCGGCTCCGCAAAGCACATCATGGGCACCATCCACCAGCCGGTCATCCAGCTGCTTGATGATGTGCATGTCCGAGATGGCCAGCAGCATGTCCCCTGCTTCGTCCATGATGGACACATACGAGGAGGATCGCTCCCCTTCAATGACACGTGTGCTGTCCATATGAATGCCCGCCTGCTCACATCCTTCAAGAATATTCCGTCCATTGACATCATTGCCAAGCACGGTAATCAGCCGGACATCTTCCCCGAGCCTTGCCAGATTCTCGCAGATATTTCGACAGACACCGCCCATGGACATATGCAGTTCACCGGGATTGGAGTCATGCAGGACATATGGCGCATGGCTCTTCCCGTGTATGTCCATATTGGCTCCGCCGATTCCCGCAATATACGGCATGTACATTTCCTCTTTCGGTAGATTTTGCGCACCAACCCCTATGCATTTCTCGAGTATCCGCTCTGAGCATGCAAGTTAACGGGCATAAAAGTGTCCTGTTTTCTCAGATCGCAACGGGACAATTGTATCCCTTTTACTCCAAATTTGCAACCACTTGTCACCCATCATGCCACGTGATAGAATGAAGAAAAAAGAGGTTACATTTAAGCCCTAAATCGAATATTCCGGTACTACTGGGAGTTTCGATGCCAGCCATGATAATTGCTGCATTTTCAATAAAAAGTGCGAGAGGATACCGCTGCTTTAAGGCTAATATCTCGTCCAGAGTAATTGGAGCAAAAATCCAACAGGCTCTTAAGTCTTGGCATGGGGAAGCTTATTGAAAATCAGACGATAATCGTTGCTTAATGAGAAGATTTCGACTATAATTTAGAAACAAAGTTGGAAGTTCAATTGATGAGAGATTTTTTTGAAAGGAGCAAAAAATGGCGAAAATCAAAAAGGAAGAGCTGAATGAAGAGGATTCGAAGCTAAGTAATGAACAGACGTATGATTCCACACTGGCAGCAATGGTAACAAGGCTAAAACAATATGTTGTGCCACTGGTGAATGAAGCGTTTGGAGAGAAGTTTACACAGAAGACAGAAGTTACTTTGCGGAGCAACAAGCATGTGCTTCAGAGAACAGATAAAACTCTTGATCATAGAGAATCGGATATGATCGTTGAACTGACAGAAACGGTCGGAAAGTTGATTAAGAAGGTTTACATGTTTGAGTGTGAGACATGGTATGATAAAACCATAGTGTTTCGTATTGCTGAATATGGGGCTTCCGTGGCTATTGAAACCGCTGAAATTACAAAGGATGGAGTTGTTTTAAGAATTCCAAATTCGGCAGTGATTTTCCTTCATCCCAATAAAAGCATCCCTCAAACGATGAAAATTACATATGAGGCTCCAAACGGAGAGAAGATGTCGTATAGTGTTCCGACACTACAGATAAAGGACTACACGGTTGATGAACTGTTTGAAAAGAAGTTGCTTATCCTTCTGCCGTTCTATCTGTTCAAATTTGTCAACGAGTTTGATGAGATGGAAGAAAATGCAGAAAGACGAAAAGCAGTGAAAGAAGCGCTGAATGATATCAATCAGAGACTTGAAGCGCTTAGAAATGAGAACAACATAGATTCCTATCAAAAAATAACAATACAATTGTTACTCAAAAGAGTTTCAGAACGTTTGGTTGTTCAATACGAGAATCTGAAGAAGGAGGTTAGCGAAATTATGAGTGGCACAATAGCAAGAACTGAAGTAGATGATATCCGAGAGCAAGCCTTGGAAGAAGGCAGAGAACAAGGTATGGAAAGAGGTAGAAAACAAGGCATAGAAGAAGGCAGAAAACAAGGGATAGAAGAAGGCAGAGAACAAGGGATAGAAGAAGGCAGAGAACAAGGGATAGAAGAAGGCAGAGAACAAGGGATAGAAGAAGGCAGAGAACAAGGAAGAGAAGAAGGAAGAGAAGAAGGTAATAGCCAGGGCGAAGACACTGTTATCGCCTTTTTCAGCTACCTGTATAAGAATGGGAGAAAGGAAGAAGCTGAGAAGGCATCACAGAATCCTGAATTATGTAAAAAACTTCTGAAAGAATTTAAGAATAACGGCACTAAAGCAAAGAAAAATTAGGTGGAGCATGACCGTAACAATAGCAAGAACAGAAGCAGTGACATTCTTGAGCGAGGCATAGAGGAAGGAAATAACCAAGGTCAGAATGCTCTCAGCGCCCTTTTCAGTTACCTGTTTGATAATGGAAGAATAGAAGATGCTAAGAAGGCATCGAAGGATCCTGAATTGCGCAAAAAGCTTCTGGAAGAACTAAAGTCTCAGATGAGGTAACGGTATCCTTAACGCTTTGAAATGCCTCGTTCAGAGTCAAGACATGTTCACTGGTATCAGAGACCGTTGTGTCTGCAACAGGAGCGGGGGAAGTGTACTGCAGAAGCATCCAACATTTGAAGCCTAACCAGGAATTGCTCAGGATGCATTATGCGTCCTTGTTCGGATATTTTCTTGGCTTCATTGATTTGCTGCTAATAATATTCCTAAATTATATTTTAATTCTTTATGCATTTATTATATAATTTTCTGCGTGTAAATCAAAGTGCCTAGAAGCTTTTGTGTATTATGCATAAAGGCAGAATGGGTATCTAATTTGTTTGCATTGGTTAAATATTCCATCAGATGGATGGAAGAAGGGAGGCCTGTGAGATGGGTACATATTTGAATCCAGGAAATAGTGGATTTGCTGAAATGCTGAAATCAGACTATGTGGATAAAACAGGTTTAATCAGAATCATTAATTCTACTATTGGAACAAAACAAAAGTTGACCTGCATTAGCAGACCTCGTCGTTTTGGAAAGTCCTATGCCGCACAAATGCTATGCGCATATTATGATAAGACCTGCGATTCACATGAATTGTTTTCAGACTATACGATTTCAAAAGATAAGAGCTATGAGAAGAATCTGAATAAGTATGATGTTATTTATCTGGATATGACTAATTTGTTAGGGAAAACATCACCTCAAAATTTGGTTGGATTTATTCAGGAAAAGCTCATAGGTGAGATTCAAAAATCCTATGATGAAGTAAATGTAGATGGGACGCTGGATGAAGTACTGGTGCATACAGTAGGTTGTACTGGAAATAAGTTCATCATGATTATTGATGAATGGGATGCCCCAATCAGAGAAACTCCTGAAATAGGAGAAGATTATTTGAAGTTTTTGAGGATGCTGTTTAAGAGCAGCGGAACTACATCGAGGATTTTCGCAGCTGCCTACATGACGGGCATACTTCCGATAAAGAAAGATGGAAAACAGTCAACGATTTCTGATTTCGAAGAGTATTCAATGGTTAAGCCAAGAATGTTCGGCGGATATGTTGGCTTTACGGAACAGGAAGTAATAGAGCTTTGTGATAAGCACTCTATAAGCTTTGAGATGATGAAGCAGTGGTACGATGGCTATGAGTTCAAGGGGATAGGTTCAGTATATAATCCTAATTCAGTTATGAAAGCAGTCTATTATGACGACTTTGACTCATACTGGACAGAGACCTCTGCTGCTGAGGGACTGATGGAATACATCAGCAAGGATTATAATGGATTGACAAAAACAATTGCTGAGCTGATCGGTGGTGTGGATGTCAAGGTTAACACAAATGGTTTTGCTAATGACCTGGTGACATTCAAAGGAAAGGATGATGTCCTGACCCTTATGATCCATCTGGGATATTTGGCCTATAATTCAGAAACGAAAACGGTTCATATCCCGAATGAAGAAATCAAGCGGGAATTTCAGAAATCCATCCGGGAAGTCAATCATAAGGAAACACTGAAGAGACTGGAAGAGAGTGACAAGTTGTTCCTGAACACTGTCGAAGGGAATGAAGAAGCAGTTGCTGAACAGATTGAGAAAGTTCACAGAGAAGAGACTGCACCTTTGCATTACAACAAAGAAGACAGCCTGCGAAGTGTTATCAAGTTAGCATATTACACATACAGAGAGCATTATGTACAGTTTGATGAACTTCCTTCGGGAGAGGGGTATGTGGACATCGCATATATTCCAAAGCATGACTCGGATTGGCCTGCTTTAGTTATAGAACTCAAGTGGAATGAGAGTGCGGATGGAGCAATCTCACAGATTCTCAGGAAGAAATACCCTGAAAGTTTGAAAAACTTTGGAAATGAAATCGTACTTGTTGGCATCAGTTATGATAAGGATGCACCGGGCGGAGATAAGAAGCACCATTGTAAGATTTTGAAAATCCCATAATACGCATGAAATGCTAGGCTGCTACCATTTCTCAAGTTTAAATCACTTTGTTCATCAATGGAAAGCAAAGGCTTTCAGCGTCT
The DNA here is from genome assembly GCA_017476605.1 of Clostridia bacterium. GTDB lineage: Bacteria > Bacillota > Clostridia > Christensenellales > Aristaeellaceae > Ventricola. The sequence goes on along the minus strand of JAFUZM010000327.1, from coordinate 15,080 downwards.
GATAAAAAAAGAGGAACCTGCCTCTCGCGGCCGGTTCCGGTGAGGATCATTCTATGACAAAACTTTTTACCATTCACGTTTCGCCGGGTGGCGAACCGGATACCCTTGAAAAAGCCCTGGCCCTTCTTCCGAAGAATCCGGCGCTTCCCGCACGCATCGTACTGAGTGCCGGATCCTGGTGCGAAAAAGTGGTCATTACCCGTCCCAACACCATTTTGGAGGGCAGTGGTGCAGAAAAGACCAGCATCCTCTGGGATGATGGTGCCAATGATCTCCTTCCAAACGGTGAGCGCAAGCGCACCTTCCGTACGGCTACTCTCCGGGTTGCCGCAGACAATGTCACCCTTCGCCGGCTCTCGGTCATCAACAGCGCCGGCCCGCGCGAAACGGTTGCCCAAGCCATCGCCCTGTACGTGAACGGTGAACACTTCCTTGCGGAGAGCTGCACCTTCCAGAGCAATCAGGACACCGTCTTCCTCGCCCCGCTTCCAAAGGCCGTCATTGAGCCTGGCGGGTTCACTGGCCCGAATGAAAACACGCCCCGCCGTCCGCAGCATCATACGTTCCGGAAATGCACGATTGAAGGAGATATCGACTTCATTTTCGGCGGTGCCGCCGCTTGGTTTGACGCCTGTCAGATCATCTCGGTGGATCACCGTGAGGACAAGTCCCAGGGTCCCGTCGGATACGTCTGTGCGCCCAGCACACCTCAGGGCCAGAAATACGGCTTTGTCTTCAAGGAATGCCGTTTCCTCGGCGAAAACATTCCGGACAAGTCGGTTTACCTCGCCCGCCCCTGGCGCCTTGATGCCCGGGTAACCCTCCTCTCCTGTGGCCTTGATGCCCACATCGCAGATGGCTGGTTTGATGACTGGGGCAAGCCGGATTCCCACACGCGCTCCCAGTTCAGTGTCTACGGATGCTGGGGCCCCGGAATCCTTCGTCCGCAGGCTGAGTATATGCACACGCTTTCCCGCGAAGAAGCCGAATCCATCACCTATGAGGATTTCATTTCAAGTGAGCTGAACGGCATCCCGACATGATCCCGCTTTGAAGCGTTGCCAATGCTTTCACGAATCCCCATTTCCCCCTTCAGGCGGAACAACTCGCCAGGCGATATGAAACCAGACAGTCAAGCGAAAGAGGAGGACACAAACAGATGAGCTATTCTCTCAACACGATCCGCGAGGTAAACGGCAAGATGGTGATCACCGAGGACGGAGTCGAGTATATTTGCAAAATGAATCCCGGCATCACGGCTGCAGACCGACTGATCGCAGATTTTCATCCGATTGGAAACTATAAACGGACGTTTCTGGTTGAAGCCTTTCAGGATGAAGAGACGCTCGAGATGACATTCAAAGCATTTACCACACAGGAAGAAATGGCAAGTGCATGGCATTATTATGAGGAAGTCATGGACTGTATGTGATGAAAACCGCCAGGGTGCCACCCTGGCGGTTTTCTCATCCGGTCATATTCACATGATTCTGCTGCTTTCCTGTTTCAGCAGCCGGCCTTGACCATTCTTCACGCACAGACATGTTCCCATCTTCACTCAGTTCTGAGCATTCAGCGCAGATTTATCCCATTACAGAAGTGGCTTATCGCTTTACGATAAGCCACGTCTCTTGTCTACGTGATCAAAACTTCCTGCTACAAGCTTCGCTTCATTTTTGACAAGGGATCGTGATCTGTATTTGGCCGAGATTCTCAAAACAGAATGTTCTACTGTCCTGCAATGGTGATGTCTGCACAGCAGAAGCCTTATCCTTTCCGAATCAGACACGTCTTCCCCTGGAAGGCGAATCCGTACTTAAGAATTCGTTCCTTTGGAATCCCACGTGCCAAAAGATCTGTATCATATTTTTTCGTTTCGATCTGCTGTAAGGCCCTTTTCACCGTATCCTCCAGCGTTTTTTCCCCCTCATCCGGGGCGAACACCTTGAATTCCATGATGACCGCCGGATCGGTATTCCGATGAGGCTCCAGAATCACGTCGTAGCGGCCATACCCACTTTCCCGGTTCGATTTTACCTGATAATCATTCTGCGTATCCACCAGCAATCCAAGCACAAAGCCATGATAGAACAATTCAGATCATCCTCATCTCCACCTATGGTCTAAAGCAAAACAAGTACAGCAGCCTTATCAGCGGAGAAGTAACCCTGGATGATTTATTTGCGACTTGATGTTCCGCACCGCATCCATTGACTTCCTCTTCTGACTCTTTCCACAGGCAAAGGCCTCATTCCTCCATATTTTTGAAATAAACGAAGCAACACCATTCAGATTCAGTTTCGCTCCAATGATACAAGCACTCATAACGAAGAAGCGGTCCATTAATCCCCGGATTAATGGACCGTTTCTTTGGTTCTTCTTATGCCGTCTTATCACGAGAAGAGCTCAATCAATTCCTCTTTGCTCATGGCCATGAGGTTTGCGCCCTCCGTATTGAGGATTGCATCCGCCAGGTCCCGCTTGGTTTCCTGAATCTTGACAATCTTCTCCTCAATGGTTCCGGCTGCAATCAGCTTGTAAACCGTGACGATTTTGGTCTGTCCAATCCGGTGTGCACGATCTGTTGCCTGATTCTGTGCAGCAAAGTTCCACCAGGGATCATAGTGGATGACCACATCAGCGCCCGTCAGGTTAAGCCCCGTTCCGCCTGCCTTGAGTGAAATCAGGAACACCGGTACATCATCGCTGTTGAACTTGTTGACCAGCCGAATCCGTTCCTGCTTGGGCGTTGCACCGGTAATGGTATAGAACGGGATGTCTTCGTCCTCAAGATCCTCTGCAAGCAAATCCAGCATGGATGTAAACTGAGAGAAAAGCAGAATCTTATGTCCGCCGTCGATCGCAGAGCATACCAGATCCAGACACGCATCCCGCTTGGCACTTTCGCCCTCATAATCTTCAAATACCAGTGACGGATCACAGCAGATCTGACGAAGTTTTGTGATTTCTGCCAGAATACGGATCTTGTCCTGAGGATTCTCCGTGAGGTTCATCAGCATATCGCGCATATGAAGAAGCTGCGCATTGTACAGTTTCTGCTGTTCACTGTCAAACAGTGCCTCACGGGTTTCCTCAAGCTTGTCCGGCAAGTCGCTCAGTACGTTTTGCTTGAGTCTGCGCAGGATAAACGGTGATGTCATCTTTGTCAGCTGACTTGAGGCTTCCTCTGAATGCTGCTTCATAATCGGGACCTCAAATTTGTTCCTGAATTCCGTGTGCGTGTACAGGAAGCCAGGCATCAGGAAGTCAAAGATCGACCACAACTCTGAGAGTCTGTTTTCAATAGGCGTGCCCGTCAGTGCAAATCTGCATTTGGCCTGCAGGACCTTGCAGGCCTTTGTTGTCGTGGCAGTGGTGGTCTTAATGTACTGTGCCTCGTCCAGCACGACAAATGCAAATGGAATCTTCTGGTACTGCGCGATGTCCCGCCTCAGCAGCTCATAGGAGGTGACAAAGACATCATTCTCCGCATCCTCGGGGATTTTTTCAATCTGTTCACGGCGGGCGGCCTGTTGCCCATCCATGGTGAGTACACGAAGCTCAGGCGTAAAGCGTTCCGCCTCTGCCTTCCAGTTGTACACCAGGGAAGCCGGGCAGACAATCAGGGTTTTTCCCGTTTCCCCCTCTGCCTTGAGTGCAGAGATGAGCGAGAGCATCTGGATGGTCTTACCAAGTCCCATATCATCCGCCAGGATGCCGCCAAATCCAAATGCCGTCAGCGTCCGCATCCACTTATAGCCATATGTCTGATACGGCCGCATGATATCTGCAAGGGATGCCGGGACTTCAAAGTCGGAATCCTCAATGGTTTTAAAGCTCTTGACGATAGAGCGAATCAGCTTGTCCCTGCTGTACGCGGTATCATCCCGCTCTTCCAGCAGCTGATTGATAAACAATGCCCGGTACAGCGGAACCTGCACCTTTCCGCTCAGAATATCCTCAATCGAGACATTCATCTTCGCCGCCAGGTCCTCAATCCGCCGGATTCCTTCCGACTGAGCAAGGTCAATCAGGTTGCCGTTTTTGAGTGCATGGAATCTCTTCTTCTGTCTGAAATCCTCAAAGATCGCCCGCAGTTCTTCCTCATCAATCTCCTTCCCCAGAAGCTCCAGCTCAAGAAGATCATTATCAACAGACAGCGAGACAAAGAACTGCGGTGGTGGTGTCACCTTTTGCGTCCTGAACGCATCGGTCACCTGAACCTCACCGAGCCGTTCCATTTCGGGAATCGCGGATGAATACAGCTGGTACAGCACTTCATTTCTTGTCCCATCCGTTAAAAAGCCTGGCTCTGGCACAGTTCCCTCTGTGCCTTCCGTATTCATCTGCTGTATGGCGAAAAAGCGTTGTGCAAGTTTAAGTGCTTCGTTCTCCATGAACGAATCGCGGATCTCAGCATCCTTCCGCGAAGCGGCCGGCAGATAAAACGAGACATTCCCATAGGTAACCTCAACCTTACACTGATAGCCGTTTGCCTTGCGATCCAGATAGAACGTAATGTGCGCCTTTGGAGGCAGAACGGTCCCTTCAAGCGTCTGGCACTGATTATCCAGTTCTACAAGTGCATTCCCCTCGATCTCCGGAAGCACTCGGTAGTAAAAGTCCATGAACTGCTTGTTTCCAATCATACAATCGACCACGCCCCGGGAATTGGAGAGCGCCCGATATGGAGCCAAAGCCTCCTCATCCTCACGGGTAACCTTGCTGAGATACTCGCGGGTCAATATGTACTGGTAGAGCTTTCCTTCCAGGATGCTTGGCATCGTCCCCGTGATGTGGACACCGCCAAAGTCCTCTCCCTCTACCACCGGCTTCACCTTGAGTCGGATGCTCACAGGTACATGGCCAATCTTTATGCTCCCTCCGTCCTTATTCCGTTCCTGAATCGTACACCCCTCAGCGATGTCATAGAAGAGATCCAGCTGATCACCGGTAAGTAAGATTTTGTTGATCATTTTTTCTTCGGTGTAATAAGACTTCTTTTTAACTCCATAGTTTCCGTGAAACTTCTTGATGAGCTTGATCCAGAAAGTCCCCTCTTCATCCAAAACACTGCTTCCGAGGTCCAGGGTCGATTTCCCGGTGAACGTGAACACACTTCCCTCATCCAGTTTATCGCAGAATTCCGTAAGCTTACGAATCATCCGCATTTTTCCACTGGCATCCCCTACGAGAAAGGAAACACTGATCGTGCTCCCATCTTCCCACTCATACTGCGGAATGATCGTAATCTGCTGCTTTCCTTCCTCGCCTTTGGTTTCCTCCTGCTTTTCCCCGCTTTTCCTGCGAAGTGCCCGAAGAAGACGCATGGCCGTTTCATCCGTCTCATCCCCGGGATTATTGAGACGCAGAAACTCATAGAGTGTATTCACCTTTGTCAGCATGTGTGAGCAGACAAACATATTCTTTTTGCTTAACCAATATCCCCCGGGGTAATCCGTTTCATGGCAGTCCACGCAGTGAATTTCAAGCAGCTTGGATTTTTGAAGCACGATTGATGACGAGGTGTGGTAATAACGACGATCATTTTCGTCGGGCTCAAAACGGACGTCCAGCGTCTGTTTTCCATCCTTGTACCCAATTTCTGCTCGCTCAATGCCGGCAACTTTCTTTCCAGACGTTAAATAAGCCCTTGCTTTCTCTTCCTCATAGGCATCCGTCACAAAATTGCCCAACACAGCCCGAAGATTAAAGTACGGTTCTCTGGTTCCATCCGGCGGAGGCATAAAGTGGTTTGCCCTGTATTTCGTTGCCTGCAGTCGCTCAATCCGTACCCGTTCCCGCCAGATATTCTCAGGCTCCAGCGCTTCAAACGGACCGAATTCCCTTTCCATTTCCATAAGAACGGCAGCACCATGTTCGCACAACCGATAGGATCTGCATTTTGAACATTGAAATCTACGGTTACTGATCCCCTTGTTTCCAATTTCATCGTAGGTAATTGGAATACCCTCATAGGAAACAGTAATTCCACCTTCGAGCGTAACTGTGACCTTGCTCTTTTTTTCTCCCACCGAAAAAGGATGATTCCTCAGGTAGCGAGCACCCTTGTCAAGAGTGGTTTTTGTTACATCATGTCGCCAATCCCATACCGCAGTCTTCCTGTTTTCATCCATGTTCTTTTTGCTCCTCTGCATGTACATTTTTGTTTATCGGTTTGCCAGGCTACTTGATCAGGCACCGGCCTGTTGACAAAACCTTCGCTTACGCGATGGGCATATTTCCTCACAATCCATATGCCCGGTCATTTGTGCCTGAAGCATCCCGGCTGTCCTTTTTCCCGTGTTCTATCTTTCCCTCATTCTGTATTCTGAATCTTCTTCAATCATCTTTATCATGATATCCGCAAACCGGGGATCAAACTGGGTGCCCTTCCCTGCCTCAATCTGCCCGCGAACCTTATCCTGATCCATGGACCGCCGATAGCTTCGGTTGCTTGTCATGGCATCATAGGCATCCGCCACCCCGATGATCCGTGCCTCCTCCGGAATGTCCCGACCGGCCAGGCCATCCGGGTAGCCTTTCCCGTCATACCGTTCATGATGCCAGCGGGCGCCAATGGCAAGCATCGGCATTTCCTCGATCGTTCTGAGAATCCGCCATCCCTTTTCAGGATGCTTCTTGATCTCGGCAAACTCCTCCTCAGTGAGGCGTCCCGGCTTATTGATGATCGCATCCGGAACCCCAATCTTCCCGACATCATGCAAAAGGCCCATGATATAGATCTCATTCTGCCGTTTTCCCGAGTATCCTGCGCGTCGTGCGATCTCCTTTGAATACTCAGCCACCCGACCTGAATGTCCATGAGTATACTCATCCTTGGCATCTATGGCCTCCGCCAATGTCCGGACCACATGCAGGGACAGGCTTTCGTTTTCGCGGGTTTTTCGCTCCACCTCATTCTCAAGACCTCGTTCAAGGTCAATCAGCTGACCGGTCAGCGTCTCAAGGTCCGAGGTAACCGCACGCATAAACGTGAGAATCCGGTTCTCAAGGGGGATGACCTCTTTACGTGGCAGGGTTGTCTTTTGCTCCTCCGGGGCCGCCTTTCCTGTTTCCCCTTCACTGAATCCTACCGCGACCAGCGTACTGTGCATTTCGCCGCCGGCATGCAGATAAAAGATTTCCGAATGTCCATGCAGGAAGACCGCCCCAGGGACAACCGCCCGATATGCATCTGTCTCCAGGTGCTCCTCATCCCTCAGAAACAGCATCCGATTCATGCAGATCGACATGAACATTCCCCTAGCACCAAAGGCTCGAAATGCCTCTGCATCATCCAGCACCTGGCCAAGCACCTGCTCGGGCAGGGCATATGAAAACCGAATGACATCGCCGACATGCATGGCAACATCAAAGCACAGTGCCCCTTCCTGCGTCCAGTCATACGGAATGCGGCCCATAACAACACCATCTTGTTCCACTGTCAGAGGAAACTCACAGATATTCACAGTGGAGAACGGCATCTTCTCATATGACAGTCCCAGGTATCGCTCATAGATTTCCGCCGCCGGGCGACCATCTATCTTTGTCACCATATACGCATCCCGGACATCCGTTACCGTCATCGGCTTGCCTACCGGAATCCATCCGAAGTTTGCGGTTGCCCGGATCTTCAGATTCTCTCCGGTAAATGCCACTGCAATCAGCGCATCCTCGTGGTATCCGCTTCCATCCAGCACAAATCCGTTCCTTCATCCGCCCGCAAAGGGGGATTCTGCTGCTGCATAGGCCCCGAAAAAAGGAATCTCTCCGAGCCCTTTTGCTGCCGTCTCCACGATCTCCCCGATATCCCTTTGACGCTTTGCAAACAGGGTCATGACGCCTCTGAGATTTGGCAGATCACATAGTCCTCTGCCAAGTTCCTTCCCGATTTCCCAGTCACTCTTTCCTGTAAGAGAAATACGTCGAATGTCAAAAGCGGATTGTCCAAAAAACAGAAACGAAAGCCTTGTCTCCTCTGCTTTATTATCCGCCACACTGTCATTGTGTGTCACTCCCACAATCTCCGCTTTTGGCAGGATTCTTTGGATCAGTCTGATTTTCTCCTCGATCCGCTCCCTTGCCCAGCTTTGTTCAAGTACCAGGAGCAGGACCCTGCCCGCATGCTGATATTCTGCAAGGCCTGATACCTCCAGCAGGATCTTCCTTGCCTTTTCCTCTGTATAGCCACTGATTTGGTATGTCCTTTGATTCATCCGGTCTTCCCCCTGTCATTTGTCTTTCATTCCGGAATTTGATGGATGTAACACGCAATCGTCCGGGCCCATGGCTTGATATTAGCCATGGACCATCTTTCTATCCGGCGCGTTTCAGAGGTACTTTTCTTTCGACTATTATGCACATTTCATTCAGAACCGTCAACGGTAAATTCTGTATCAGCCGGAGGCATTCCCGTTTTCATCTTCTGGAAGGTCACTGCACTCCCATAATTCTGTCTTTCAAAGTCAGTTTCTGAGGAGACATTCCCTTCAGAATGCAGCCCCCTTCAGATCAATGCCGAAGCGCCAGACGCAATCGTTTCCAAAAGCGGTTCAAGTTTTCCCGTGCAGAACCTCGTCTGCTGCCTTTCTCCTTGTGCCGAATTGTCTCTCCGTTATCTTCCGATTTCGGCCTCGAGGATTTGGAAATATGGACGTTTAAAAGCATCAGGAATATTTTTAATGGTCGGAAGTTTAATGCTTGATATTAAGTCGAATATGAATTATAATATAGAAGACAGAATTCGAGGAGGAATCTTATTGATTAATGACGAAAATCTGCAGCTGTTTGAAGATCAGCCTATCCGTACTGCCTGGAACGAGGATGAAGAAGAATGGTATTTCTCCATCGTGGATGTGGTAGGGGTATTAACTGAAAGCTCCGATCCTAATAATTATTGGAAAGTTCTAAAAAACGTTTACGTGACGAAGGCAATGAGTCGGTTACAAATTGTAACCAACTGAAACTTAAGTCACCCAAAGACGGTAAACGCTATAAAACCGATGTTGCCAATACCGAGCAGCTTCTCCGTCTCATCCAGTCCATTCCATCCAGGAAAGCTGAGCCTTTCAAGCTCTGGCTGGCTGAAGTTGGGCGTGAACGTATTGAGGAAACTCTTGATCCGGAACGTATCGCCGAGCGTCTTGTCACAACCTATGAGCGGAAAGGATATACCCGTGAATGGATTAACCAGCGTCTGATGGCCATTAGCGCCCGTAAGGAGCTGACAGATGAATGGAAAGACCGTGGGATCACTCAGGGAAGGGAATACGCCATTCTTACTGATGAGCTGACAAAAGCCTGGAGCGGCATGACCACACGCCAGTACAAGAATCACAAGGGGCTCAAGAAGGAGAGTCTTCGTGATAATATGAGTACTACTGAGCTTACTCTAAACCAGCTTGCAGAGGTTGCAACAAAAGAGCTTTCACAAAAGGAACAGCCTGTCGGATTTGAGCAGAGCAAAGATGTCGCCCAGCGCGGCGGATCCATTGCCGGAAACGCCAGAAAAGATCTTGAGCGCCAGCTGGGACACTCCATTGTCACAAGTCAGAATGCTTCGCAGCTGAATCATGTCATTTCGCAAATGATAGAAGCAAGTGTTGAGGCTTCTCAAAAGGAAGAGCAATCCGATGTCAACGGGTAATCCTCCTGCTCTTTCGCGCTTCTCCCCATCTCCCGCAGCTTTACGGATACCGCAGTCCTGTGGTATCTCCCCTCGGAACGACCAGCATACAGAGAAACCATTACAGGCCCGTGGAAATTCCACGGGCCTGTCTATTGGCTGTGTGTCGAGCGTAAAAAGCCTCACCAGATCATTTTCCATCTGATTCGAACATTCATCACAGCAGTCATGGCATCCAATGCCAGCTTACCTGCATGTGAGCACATCCAGAATGCGATCAAACTCAATATCTGATGTCCCGTGAATATACGTGATATAGAAATCCTTGTGTCCGATCGTCTTTCTGCCACTTCTGAGTTCGAATTCGATTTTCTTGTCATTGAACTCCGTTAAGCGTCCATGATGCCTCTTTACGACATCACCAATGATCATTTCGATGTCATCATCCAGTGGCTTCCCGATATAATTTTCGTACATATTCTCCTCCGTCACTTTCATCAGATTTCTGTTTTAACTTTCGGGGCAATATTCCCCATCTTTTGTGGGACTCCGAAGAAGACGTATCGCAAGATGTTTTTATCTTGCCTCTCCGGGCAAGTCCTTCCAAGAAAAGAAACGCTCCCTCTGCAATGGTCGTCTTATCAGCGTTCCGTTAGCTTTCCCTCTGTATTCTTTCAATTTTGTCCCGAACGATCCTCTGCATGACGTCAAGCCTTGCCTCTCCCACATTCCAGTCGATCGGGTCCTCAATAGGAGAAACGTTGTAGAACGCCTCCTCCACCTTCGCATGTTCCAGCCAGTTCAGTGCTTCCTTGAGGCCGTCTATTGTGGTGACGTCAAAGCCCTTCTCTTTGAGGAAAGTGTCTGTCGTTTGCTTTATCATCTGCATTGCCGGATCATTAAGATCCGCATTTTTCATAAAGTCCCCGATCTTCTCAGCCACTTCGGCCAGTTCTTCCCTCTGCTCCTCAGTAAGGTTCTGAAGTTCCGGAAACAGGAAGTCATCCTCACCTGTTTCTCCCGCCTCCTCCAGCATCTTTAGTATTGTCTCCGCCGCATAATGGCAATTCATACCTGCATAGAACAAGTCCTCTTTCAGCTCCTCACCGTAGACCTCAGCTTCAAGTCTGGCATGTCCATACATGAACATCAAATGAGAAGACAGCTTTCTGAGAGCAATGACTCGATCCGATGAAAACAGGAACGTCGCCTGAGAAGTGCCATAATTTGGAATGACGGCGTCTGCAAATTCAGATTTCAATAACTGATTCTGCCATTGCGTGCACTCATCCATCAGGCTAAGATAGTTGTTAAAGCCTTCCCGGGTACGCTCTTCAGGTTTCAAAAGGCCTCTTTGCATTTCTATTTCCTTCAGTTCAAGTTCAGCCAGCTTTTGGATGATAGTCCAGTCTCTGTCCGTTAAGTCTGAAATGTCGAACACCGAAAAGCACCAACTTGCGTCGGCAGCTTCAGGGAAACCGCCGGCAGCTTCATCGTCCTCATCGTCCTCCCAGTCCGCATCCCTTTCTGACTGGCTGAGCGCGTCGATCATATCATTCCATTCTCCATACGTCCTGAAGTACTCTTTTCCCTGCCGTCTCATCTGTTCCATGCTGATTGCCACCATGGCATACCCATCATAGTCTTTTCCGCTGTTCACGCGTGCATATTCATCTTCCAGCTTTTTATCCGTCCATAGCCGGGAATCATCAAAGTCATACCGTCTGATAAAAAACGGCCTGGTCTCGTCGTCATCCTCCGGTCTTGATCCTGTCAGTCTGACACAGAGATAATTGCCCTGTCCTAGCTTTACGTAATACACGTTCGTTCCCTCCTCTGCAGGTACATTTGTGTCTATTGATTCGCCAAGCCATATGTCAAGTACCTGCTTACTGACAAAACCATCGCGTACGCGATGGGCATGGCTCCTCTAACAAGCAAGCTGGTCTTTCGGCACAATGTCTTTTGTCAGCGCTCGTTACCTGACAAACTCTTCTTCATGTACATTTGGATTTGACGATTTGCCAAGCCATTATTCCAGGTTTCATCCTTTGTGATGACCATCCGAGGACGCTGGAGCTGTCATGTGTCCATCATAGTGGTTCTTTGCCGGAAGCTTCCTTCCGGCTGCCTCGGCACCAGTATTCAAATGTCGTCGCAAGATAATCACTGAGCGCATCACCAAATGCGTGCGAAAACCCACTGACTCTGCCAACATTCTGGACCATCGGGTCAATGTATCGCTTCTTGGCCACAATCTGGCGCCATCCTGGATCATCGTCCGGGCTTGTCGCTCGCACAATCCCGCTATATGCGCGGTAGTTGTTCCATAACCTTCCGGTTTTGTCACTGGCAACCAGCTTTGCAATCACCTCAGGCTCCGTCAAATACAGATCGCTTTCCTCAATCACACGGTTTCGCACCGCAAGAGCCAGAATTTCAGAAAGCATCTGCATGGAATACCGATCCTCATCTGAAACATAGACTTTGGAACACTGAAGTGACAGATCGGCGAACCGCTCCGCTGCCTGCCTGCTTTTGAACATAAGCTCCGGCTGCCCATCCTCATTTGTTCCAACGACAAGGTCATCGTAAATCTGCCGGATCTCATCCTCTCCACAAAATCCGAAGTTCACACTGTTCCCCATGGTATATTCGAGCCGATCTGCCGAAAGACGAGGCGATTCATTATCCGCAACAGGGTACATGTGATAATCACAGACATCATCAGTCGTCAGGCCATGATGCTTCAGAAGCCGCTGCAGTTCCTCAGAGGATTCAATCATCTCTCTCGTACTCTCCTCGGTTGCCTCCTGCTTCAGATAGTCACCACGCATAAAATCCACAACATGTGCAAAAACCGGTGTTGCGATATCATGCATCTGACCGGCAATCGTCTGGACCTTATCCTGTGTAAAATGCCAGACGATTAAGGCGACGCCCATGCTATGATCAAAGCGGGAATAAGGGGACAGATTCTGAAACCGTGGAAACGACGTATACTCACATCCACAGTTCATCCCGACATTCCGAAGTCTCGTCATGATGGATGTCTCAGCAAACGCCTGCAAAAACTCAGGAACGGAATCGTGATATCGATACATCATCAGCCTCTTCACCGAATGCCTTTTCTCCTCCTTTTTTGAAACACTATCCGAGCCAGGTTACTCATTCCCTCATGTCATGAATGCCGACGAGTCTTCCTTTTTCTCTCCTGATATACGCCTTCGCTTCTCTCATTGTCGCAAAGCACGGATCCTCGCCCGATGTGCATTCCGCCTCATCATTTCCAACTGAAATTTTCTTTCCATCTGCACTGATATAGTCGTATTACTCAACGAAGATTTCCCAGCCGGATTTGAACATGTCATAATCGCAGAAGTAACAGGTTTTCCCTGGTTTATGAGGAAGATGGAGCGTCCTAAGAACCTTCGCATCATTAATGTCCATGAGTCCGTAATCCTCCTCTGATGAGCAACCCGTTCTTTCGGCATAGTGACTTTTGTCAGTGCTCGTCGCCTGACAAACTGTTTGCTGCGCAAACAGGCCAACTCTTCAAATTTCCCCGGATCCTTGATGTAACGCTTCGCATCCTCTTTCGTAAGAAATACCCGTCCTTCTGCCCCCAAGCTGATAATCAGAATCATGATTCACAAAGACCGATCCATCCTCATTGACGCCGATTTCTGTTGCGATCTCCTCTATAATCTCAATTCCATCATCCGACAGTTGTATACTGTATCTCCGATTTTGATCAACTTGCATCTTTCCTTTCGTTTTTGCGTATGGTACAGATCACCTTCGGTCTCTCATGGCAGACCTCAGTGAAATCACCAAAAGAGGCCCATTCACTGACACTCAACTACAGCTTTCCTACCGTGCCATCCGCATCATTTATGTTTTTCTGATGGATTCAACGGCTCTGTCTCTCCAGTCCAGAATACTATACCGCAAACCATCTCGCTCGTCAAACTCCCCCGGATTCTTTTTCACTCCGTTCGGTATACCATTACAGGATATCAGCGCAGATGATTGTGTAAAGCACTTCAGCAGGGATGAAATCATCCTGCAAAGCAGATGTTACACCCGTTGCAATACAAAACACTACTGCCTTCTGCCATGCATACTCACTTGCACTTTCGCCGTGCCTGCCTTGCAATATCGCATTCGTTTCTCTTTTTTCTATATTCCCATACACTTTTATCCCGGAAAGACTTTTAACATCAGAACTTAGTCCAATGCTTGACACAACAGCAAAAAAACGTATAATGGCAAGTGAACAGCGACGCTTATGGCGGCTGCTCCTCAAAGTTACTGACTGTTATTTGCGATCAGAAGACCGCAGAAACAACCGTCACTGGTCAGAGTGGCGGTTGTTTTCTTCATTGCGATCTTCTGACTTTCTAGTCCGACGAACTGTTATTGTTACAGTAACCGGTCCGACATGAAATGTCAATGTGATCGGCAACGCCTTCGCCTCCTTTCGGTAAGCGTAGGAACAGCCGCCAAGCGTTCGTGTTGCTCTTCATTGAGCTATTCCACTTGCAATCCATTCTTATGTCAAGTGGCATGCTCAGGTACGATCATCCCTTTACAAAAACTCTTGCGATCCAATGCTTGACAAAACAGAAAAAAATGCATATAATGACAAATGAAGAGCAACGCTTAAAGCGACTGCTCCTCAAAAGAACGATATATGAATTGTGGTCAAAAGACCGCAAAACAAACCGTCACTTTGCCGAGTGGCGGTTGTTTTTTTCATTGCGATCTTCTGACTTTTTTCTTCGGACGTTATCCGAATGGTTACGGTAAACGGGCCAATGTGAAAGGTCAGTGTGATTGGCAATGTATACGCCTCCTTTCGGTCAGCGTAGGAACAGCCGCCAAGCGTTCGTGTTGCTCTTCGTTGAGCTAATCTACTTGCAATCCTTTCTTGTGTCAAATGTCACGTTGAAGCTTGATCATCCCTTAACAAAACTCTTACAATCCGAAGCTTGACGAAACAGAAAAAATGCATATAATGGCAAATAAAGAGCAACGACTAACGGCTGCTCCTCAGTTTATAGGTTTGAAGTGGCGATCAGAAGACCGCGAAACAAACCGTCACTTGGCAGAGTGGCGGTTGTTTTCTTCATTGCGATCTTCTGACTTTCTAGTCCGACGAACTGTTATTGTTACAGTAACCGGCCCGACATGAAATGTCAATGTGATCGGCAACGCCTTCGCCTCCTTTCGGTAAGCGTAGGAACAGCCGCCAAGCGTTCGTGTTGCTCTTCATTGAGCTATTCTATCTGTAATCCATCCTTGTGCCAAGTGCCATGCTCAGGTACGATCATCCCTTAACAAAACTCTTGCAATCCGAAGCTTGACAAAACAGAGAAAATGCATATAATGACAAATGAAGAGCAACGCCTAACGGCTGCTCCTCAGTTTATAGGTTTGAAGTGGCGAT
>JAFUZM010000326.1 GCA_017476605.1 Clostridia bacterium | reverse complement strand
TCTCCCATTAATGTGCTGGATTCGTTAGTCAAGGAGGATATTGACATGCGGAACAACTGTGACAATAGTATCGTGCTCAATGAGCAAACAGCGAATCAAGAAAAGACTCAGACTACAGGTAAAAGTATAGATGCTTCCAATGGCGGAGGCGAGAAAGAGACACTATCCGAAAGAGAACAGGTTAAGCAAAAACGGATGGATATGTTTGTGCTGGGACTTTCCAAAGTGCCCGGATCAGCCACCTCCATATCGCCTGTTCTAAAGATCATTCTCCCCTTACAAGGCGTTTAGATCATTATGGCTTCATTATTATCCCATCTTTTTAAACGCCATTCAAGGGGGTTTCCAGAATGTCAAACCTATCAGAATCTCGCCATCCCGGCACACGACCAAAAGGGCAGCCCGAACGTCGGCAGGCTGCCCTTGGAACCGTTGTTATACTTAATCCTTCTTGAATACCGTTTTTCCCATGAACACGGTTTCTAGCACCTGGATATCCTGGATCTGTTCCACCGGGATAGTCTCGATATCGCTGTCCAGAACCGCCAGCTCCGCGGATTTTCCCACTTCAATGGAGCCGGTGATTGTCTCCAAATGTGCCTGATAGGCCGCGTTGATGGTATGGGCCTGAAGCGCCTCTCTCAGGCTGACGCACTCCTCCGACAGGGCGGCGGGAACATCCTTGAACAGCTCGTAGGTCGAATCCATTTTGACGTGCCTACGAGTCATGGCCACCTGGATACCAGCGAGGCCGTAGGAGGGGCTGACAAAAAAGTCCGATCCGTAGGCGCACACCACGCCGTTGTTAATCAGCGACTTGCTCGGGTACGTCTGCCGGACGACATCCTCGCCCCAGTCGGCGACCATGATCGGTTCTTCGGTGGGATTGTCGCTGAACCAGGCAGGCTGATTGCTGGCGATGATATGGTTCTTGCCCATGCGCACCCTGTCCTCTGGCACGATAAATGTGTCATGCGCAATGATGTTCCGGATGTTGGGATTCGGGTACAGCTTCTGCGCGTTCTCATAGCAGTCGATGACCCTGTGAATGGCATAGCTGCCCATGGCGTGTGTATGGATGTTGAAGCCTTCCTTGTTGGCCAGCGCCATGGATTCCTCCATATGCGCTTCATCCCAGAGAAGCGGCTCTCTTGTGCCGGGTTTATGATTGATTGAAGTCTCCAAATATGGCTCGATCATTGAGAATTGACCGTCGGCGAAATACTTTACCGTATCCACGGTGAAGAGGCCCTCAACATCAAACTTCGTTCGGTTGGCAATGGCCCTTTCAAGGTCCTCCTCCCGGGTCGCGTCGTTGACATTGTGAACGCCGGATACCCTGGCGGTAAACTCACCGTTTCGGGCCATATCCGTCAGAATCGGATAGGACGCGCCTTGCTGGCAGTCGCACAGCAGCGTGTGTCCGGTTCTGTTAAACATTTCAAAGCACTGCTTCAGGCAGTCGCGATGCTCCTTCGGCGAGAAATCATAGCCCGGAATGCTGTCGATGATGGGCAGATAGACGGCAGGCTCCTTGATGTAACCGCTGGGGCTTCCGTCCGCCTCCCTGACGATCAGGCCGTTTTGATCGTCGGTGTCCTTCGTTACGCCGGCCGCTTCGAGCGCCTTCGTATTCAGCAGAACCCTATGGCCGCAGTACGACATCAGAACGGCTGGCCTGTCGGGCACGATCGCGTCCACATCATGCCGGGTGAACGGCCTCACGATGCCTTGCAGGCCACCGGAAAACCACGTTCTGTCCCAGCCGAGGCCGCGGATCACCGGAGCGTCGCTGTGTTCGTCGAAATAGGCCTTCAGCGTGTCCTGGAGCTGCTTGATCACCCCTTCAGGCGTGTCCTTTGCAGGGTCCGGCACAATATTGCCGAAGCTGCAGGTTCCGAACTTTTTCGCGGAGTGAGCAAGGTGCATATGCGCGTCTCCAAGGCCGGGAATGACGCTCTTGCAGTTGCAATCGACGACCTCCGTGGTATCGCCGATCCACGCCTGTACGCCCGCTTCATCGCCGACGTATGCGAACTTACCGTCTACGATAGCCAGCGCCTGCGCGTGCGTCTCCGTGCCGTCCAGCGCGACAGAATAAACCTTCGCGTTCCTGTAAACCTTGTCCGCGATCTGTGCCATTTGTTGTTACCTCGCTTTCCATACTACAATATAATGTATCAAAGGTAAAAATGCTTTGTCAGGGCATAGGTCCTGTCCCAGTCAACGATCTTCCGCTCCGATTCCTTTTCAGGATGGATATCGAATTCATCGAACACCATCACTTTCCTGTCCTCTGGGTCGTAGAGCGGCCACTCGTGGGCCTTGCCGTCCGGGGAAATGTCCGCGCTGAGCGACGGGTTGCCGGTCCTGGCGAACTGAACCCACATTTTGCGCATGATCCTGGAAAAGGTCTCATCATAGGCCCTGCCTGTGAATACGGTTTCCTCCGGATGCTTGAGCACCGACGCAAGCTCAGTCGCGTGTCCGCACTTCATATACGGCAAAGTGGATTCGGGCGTGAAGTAATACGTGTACGACTTGCCGCCACCCTTTGTCTGCGCCTCAGACAGCCTGATGTGCGCTGCGTTGAACCAGAGCTGGCTGAACAGACGGCTGTCTTTTTCGTACTCTTCCCCCTCCACGCTGTCGCGGAAGCGCTCGACACGTGCCTGATCTTCGTCCGGCAGCTTCGCGATCTTTTTCGATCTGCGGTCAGTCGCCCACATTTCAAAGAGCTCAGGTCCCATAAGATGCACGAAATAATTCATCTCATCCTTGTTGCAGCCGTGAAGTATCTCGATGTCCTTCACCGCGCCCTTCGCGTAAGCCTCATAGGGGTCAAGGGGCAGGTATTTCCCGTCTCTCTCCGGGCCTATGCGCAGTCCGGTCACCGCCGATGCCTTCAAAAGCGTCTGGGCATCGACCTTGTTGAGATCAGCCACGGTCTTGCAGCCGAGCAGCTCCATCACCTCATTTGTACAACCGATGGCGTCTTCCGTAGACACCGTGATCGAGGGAGCGCCGCTCTGGGCGATGACCCTCCTGATGTACTTATGGGAGCCCTCGACCAGAGGAAGCGTCGTTACGCTCCCGCCGCCGGCGGATTCGCCGAAGATTGTCACATTATCGGGATCGCCGCCGAAACCCGCGATATTCTCATGAATCCACTTGAGCGCCATCATCTGATCCATGGGGCCCAGATTCTGCGCATCCGGATAGTCGCCGCCGTCCGGCAGGTGGGACAGGTGGATGTAGCCGAAAATGCCGACTCTGTATTCGATGGAAGCGACGATGACCTCCGGGTTCTCCCGGACGAAATCGTGGCAATCATACAGTGGGTCGGCTGTGCCTCCCATGGCGTAACCGCCGCCGTGAATCCATACCATGACCGGCTTTTTCCGGGCAGATGCCTCGTCCGCCTTCCATATATTCAGATACAAGCAGTCCTCGCTCTGATAGTATAGTGAACCGCCTTCGCTGATGTCCTCGTCCTGTATAGGGCTTTTCCCATTGTAATACGCCTCATAGATACCGTCATCCGGAATATAATCCGTCGGTGCTTTCCAGCGAAGCGCTCCGACAGGAGGCTTGCCGGTAAATGGGATGCCCTTGTACGCAATGATATTCTCGGTTCTCCTGCCCACAAAGATGCCGTTGACGCACTTAACCGCAAGCGCCTTGTCGTAATTGCCGTCAGTGATACGCTTGTTTTCACCATAGCGGGCCCTCACCTTCTCCTTCGCCTCGTTCAAAGCTTTAAGCTTCTCTTCAGATGGAGCAGGTGCCATAAGGTCCAGCATGTCGCTCATTGTCTGTCCTCCTTGCTGTTATATGCGCATATTGACTGTATGATCGAACCTATCAGAAAATATAGTGCTTAGTCAGGAAATAGGTCTGGTCCCAGTCGACGAGCTTTATCTCAGATTCACTCTCCGGGAGAATGTTGAACTCGTCAAAGACCATCACCTGCTTGTCCTCCAAGTCGTAAAGTGGCCACTCATGCGCCTCGCCGTCCGGGGAAATATCTGCGCTGAGCGATGGATTACCGGTCTTGGCGAACTGTACCCACATTTTGCGCACGGTCTTTGAGAAGGTTTCGTCGATTGCGGGGTCGTTCATCTCCGGATGATCGAGTACGGTCGTAAGCTCATTCCCATGTCCGCTTCTTGTCGTGAAGAAATAGGCGTAAGCTTTGCCGCCTGCCATCGTCTGGTTTTCCACCGTTCTGAGAAACGGCGCAATAAACCAGATTTGGTCAAGCAAGCTGCTGAGCTTGTCGCCGTTCTCTCCATCGACATCCTGATAGAAACTCTCAACCATATTCTTCTCTTCGTCCGTCAGTTGGGCAAGCTTCCTTGCCTTGAGGTCATTCGCCCAGGCGCTGTAGCCTTCGATGCCCATGGAACCCTTCCAGGTGCTCATCTCTTCCTTATTGCAGCCAGTAAGGATATCTATATCCTTTGCCGCGCCGTCTGCATAAGCGTCGAGTGTCTCCAGGGGCAGGAAGCTTCCATCTCTTTCCGGCAACCCACGCAGCAAGACCACGTCTCCAGCCGCTTTCACAAGTTCCTCGGCATCGATCTTCTGCAGGTCGGCGACGGTCTCGCAACCGAGAGCATCCATAAAAGCATTCGTGATCTCGATAGCCTGTTCTGTTGATCTGCTCATGGCAGGTGAACCACTCTCCGCGATGACTCTCTTGAAATACTGGTGAGAACCCTCAACCAGCGGGAGAAGAGACACACTGCCAGCACCAGAGGACTCGCCAAAGATCGTTACATTGTCAGGGTTACCGCCAAAGCCCGCGATGTTCTCGTGAACCCACTTCAACGCCGCGATCTGATCCATGAGACCGAGATTTTGCGCGTCGGGGTAGTCCGTGCCGTCCGGCAGGTGAGACAGGTGCAGAAAACCGAGGACGCCAAGTCTGTAGCGGGAGTTTCGACGTCCATCTCAAGGGAAAGGCCTGAAAGCATTGTAAATCAATGCTTTCAGGCCTTTCTTTTTGTAGCGCCAAAGCGATATTTAGGACCGTTATGCTTTCAGTTTAAGGACAACGTCGTAAAGTTTTTGCTGCTCTTCATCCATGCTTTCGAGAACTCTTTCGGCTTTCTTCAAATCTCGGATCACCCAGCCGTCGCGAATGGTCGTCAGTTTTTCTATCATCTTCTCCTTGGAATAAGTCAAGCTGGCATCTTCCATTTTCCTTCTGAGCGTTTCTGTTATTGCAATTCCCATAAGACAAATCATGACATGCACGCGAATCTTCTGATCTGTCCAATGATACTGTGGGCGAATTGAGAAATATTCGGTGTTTTTGCTGACCTTAAACAGATTCTCTATGCACTCCTGCTCGGCATAGGTGGATAGCATTTCAAACATTGACATGTCAGTACGATTTGAACAAATCAATTTCTTTCCAAAGTATTTTTTCGTATATGCATCTTTCTTTTTCTCATCAATATTCCATGTGATGGTAGGACATGCCTTGGGTTCATCCGGAATCTTCACAGAGATTTCTACAAATGATGAGAGTTGCTTTTTACCCTTCAGTGCACAGGAAAGAATCTGTTCTTGAGCTACAGCTGCCTCATCCCAGTTGGGAATCTCCTTAAGTTGCTTTTGCTTGCCGCGAGTTTTACCTCCGTTTGCCTTCTTTTCCTCTCTTTCTTTCAAAACGTCACGGTTGTATTTTTCGATCTGCAACACTTCATTGTCGTATTCCTTGCGAGCTGCACGAATCATCTGAGCATATTTGCCCCTCGGCTTGCCGACACTTGTTACAATTTCAGAACAGTAGTCCGAGAACTCTTTGATGTTCTTATTAAGTTCTGCAATCTGTCCATTATATAGATCTTGGCTGAATGTAAGGACTCCTTTCCCTGTCATCCCGGAAAATTCAAGGGTTGGGATCTCATACGCACGGCGTGTATGGCCATTTCGAAGCGTTATCTCCTGGAAATCATCCAGATCGAACTCATATAGTTGTGGAAGAGACGTCATTGTGTGTGCGCAAATGAAGCTAAACGGCAAAGCAGAAAAATTGGTTTCTGAGTTACTTCCTCCATCAAAAGTAATAAGTACGCTCTTGGGGTCTTGGATTCCATGAGCTTTTATTGTTTCAGCAGCAAAGGAAGTAAAGTCGGCGAACTCTGTCTTGTCATTCTTGTTTCCATCATACAATTCCCAAATCAGTGGAATCTGCAGATCCGAAGATGTGATCATTGCCAGGCTATACTGTCGGAGATCATCACGTTTTTGCTTATTGTGTCCCCGCTTACAGATCTTGCACCGGTTATTCAGAGAATCAATGAATGTATAGTAATTGGTATAGTCCAGATGAAGCTTGTTCATGTCTGTTGGATAGATTTCCCGTATTTTCTTCACAAGCAGCTTCTGTGCTTCTGCTATCTGTTCTTCGGTAATACCATCCATTGCTTCCCAGATCGTCTGACTTGACAGATCATCGGGGTCAAACTGGAGATGATAAGGCAAGCTCGTTGTCTTTGCCCATTCAGAAAAAGCGTTTTTGCTGTCTGGCTCAATCATTCTTTGAATCATGGCGAGCAGAAGAATGCGGCTGCGGCTCATGCCCTTCAGTCTTCTGCTTTTAAAGCACTTGTCAAAGATCTCCTCAAGACCGATAACCTTTGCCATATTATACAGAGCGATTTCTGCACCGTGTTCATAGGATTTAAATGTGACATTGCTATTCTTCTCGCCATCGGGCATGGAAAGCCGTTTGTTGATAAATGCGATCAGGTTCTCGACTGTTCCGATATATTCAAGGATATGCTCTCTGGGAGATTTGTTGGGACCGGATCTACGACTTTCAACAAGGTAATAATACTCCCGATTCTTTTTCTTCTTTGATCTGATTCTGGCCATTGTCGCGCCCCCTCAATCAATGTCGTTCGATGGTCTATTATAACACGCAGAATAAAGCAAAATCAAGTACTTTCACGATAAAATACTATAGTATATTTAAGCAAATTTAATAGGCGCTACAATGAAAACATGAGAAAAGTGGCTTATCATAAGGCGATAAGCCACTTTTTTAGGCTACTGTGTCGAAACTCCCGGTAGGGGATGGAAACGACGATGACATCGGGGTTTTCCGTGACAAAGTTTTGAAAATCATACCCCGGGTCAGCCGTTCCGCCAATCTCGAACCCCCCGCCGTGAACCCATACCATGACCGGCTTCTTCTCCACAGAAGCATCGTCAGCTTTCCACACATTTAGGTACAGGCAATCTTCTCCCTGAATGTAAGCTGCGGAGTATTCTACCTCCCTCTGAGGGCAGCATTTTCCATTGTAATATGCCTCGTACACGCCGTCGTCCGGAGCAACATCCACAGGTGCTTTCCAGCGCAGTTCACCGACGGGCTGCTCGCCGACAAAGGGAATGCCCCTGTACACAATAGTATTGTCCGCCTTCCTGCCAACAAAGGTGCCGTTAACGCACTTGACTGCCAGCGATTCATCATAATTGCCGTCCGTGATCTTCTTGTTCTCGCCGTACTGTGCCCTCGCAACCTCTTTCAACTGGCTCATGACTTCCGCATGTTCTTCCGTTAGAGTAGCACTGATCGGATCCTTAATGATTTCGCGCACTGTCCCTTTCTCTGCCGATGCACATGCCGCCAGACCGATGATCATCGCCAGCGTAAGCAAAAGGCTCAACAATTTCCACTCGGTATTCTTTTTCAAGGCAATTACCTCCTCTTTCCGAATGTAGGGATGTATTCATTATACATTTCTCCCTTCCTTCATCGCAAGCGGGTGTACCAAAGTGTCAACAAGCGATTTTATTGTCCTTTTTCAAAGGGGATCGTCAGCTTTACCAGCGTTCCGCCGCCTTCTCGCGGCAGGATGGTCATTTTCCCGCTGCACATCAGCTCCAGACGCTGCCGTATATTGGCCAGGGCAATGTGCGGTCTGTCATTGTCAGTCGATTCAAAGCCCGGCCCGTTGTCGGAAACGATGATTTCGCTGCCAGAATCCGTCTGACGAGTTTGGATGAAAATATGGATCGGATCTGAATCCGGGTCCAAGCCATGCTTAATGGCGTTCTCCACGATGGGCTGCAAAGTCAGCGGGGGGACTCGAAAATGGGTATGCGGCATGTCGTAATCGACAAAGAGGCTTTTGCCATACAGCGCCTGTTCCACATTGAGGTAGGCTCGGGTGTGCTCCAGTTCCTCCGAAAAGGGGATGGTTTCATCGCTTGACAGAGCGTTCAGGTTCTTTTCGAGATAGGTGTTAAAATTCAGCGTGACCCGCTGGGCCTCCACAGGGTTCTGCTGGCAGAGGTAATAGATGCTCATCAGCGTGTTGTGGATGAAATGCGGCCGCATTTGAAGCGCCAGGATGCTGTCAAGTTGGCTGGCGATCTTGCGCTGCTGGCGCAGAAATTGCTCGATCTGATCCGACAGGATTATGCCATACATTGAAAGCGCCAATATGGCAATGCCGATGTGGAGGTAGGGAAAGACAGGTACAAACAGATGGACGATTAGCGCGACCGTCAGCGGGAGCACGGAGATCAGCATGGCGAAAAACAGCTTTCCCGTCAACCTGCCGCGCCTGCGGATCAGGTCCGCCAGGTTGATAAGTTCGATGGTCACCAGGGGAACGACCATAAGCGCGTATCCGGGGCCGAAGTGAAACCGGCTATCCGGCGTCACATAATAAAACAGGGAGGTGAACTGGGCGATCACCAGCAGCAATAAATACACGCCCCACAGGACGATCACACCGCGCAAGCGTGGACTGCTTCGCCAGTCTTCCCCACAGCAGTGCTTAAGGAACACCGCCTGCATGGGCAGCGGGATCGCGGAGAGCAGGGACATCAGGAAATCGACGGCGCGCACCGCCCCGGCCGCGTGAAGCATTTCGGAGAAGATCGTCTCGGCAAGGGCGAGACAGGCGTTCAGAAAGAGAACGCCGAAGAAGATGATGAAGAAGCGCTTGCTCCATCGATCAACGCTGGGCATAATAGCGGCGAGCCCGAGTCCCAGCCCCATCATCAGGGAAGCCGCGCCGGACATAAAGGCATACAGAATGGCGTTCCAATCGTTCATTCGACCGTGCCTCCCGTCCAAAAGGGATAACGCAGCTGTGTAAGCTGATCCCTTACGCCCTCCGCCGTCAATGGCTTGCGCATAAATCCGCTGGCGCCGGTGCCCCAGGCGTCAAGGGCATAGCCGACATAGGCGGTCAGATACACCACGTTGGTGCGGGGGTTGATCTCAAGCAGCGCGCGGCAAAGGTCGAGCCCGCTGGTCTTCCCCATCTCGATGTCCAGAAAGGCCAGCGCGATCCGGTTGGCCTTCGCGCATTCAATGGCCTGGGACGGACGGGTAAAACCATAGACCATGGCGTTTGGCAGCGCCTCCTCCAGTATGGGGAGCCCTCCTTTGAGAATGATTTCATTATCATCCACCAGGATGACATTTGGAGCCTCGCTGCTGTCAACCGTGGCATTCAGAAGGATATTGATGTCCACGTCCAGCGCTTCGGAGAGCTTGACGATCATCATATTGTCCGGAAGGCGGTTGCCCTTTTCCCATCGGTTGATGGTAGATCGCGTGACAAACATCCGTTCCGCCAGATCTGTCTGTGTCATTCCTCTATCAACCCTCAGACTTTTCAATGCCTTTGAAAACAAGTTGGTGGTCATGCCCTATCACCTCTTTTCAATGATACTCCATCAAACGCGTTTAAACAAGTGAAAGTGAAAACCATGGAGTGTGACACTTTGGCAACATAACAGGAGTCGGAAATTGGAAATAGACCGCCTTTGAAAGGGTGGCAGGCATATCAAATACAGAAGGGCAACCCAAACGTCGTCAGGCTGCCCATGGGGTTTAATTGATCCTTGTCAATTCACTTTCTTACGCCTTGAAGACCTCACCGCCATCCACGATGGTGGCGATGAGGTTGGCCTCGGAGACCTTTTCAGTGTCGTCGTGCAGAAAGTCGCAGTCAAACACGGTCATATTTGCGAGCTTGCCGAACTCGATGGACGCCATGCGATGCTCCTGATGCCACTGACGGGCGACGTTGACGGTCATGGCCTGCAAGGACTGTTCCCGGGTAACGGCTTCCTTGACATTGTGCGGGAAGGTCTCGATGCCCAATCTCTTCGGAGTCATACGAGTTTCCGCTATGTAAATGCTGTCTTTGATGCTGAACGAAGGAGAAACCGGGCAGTCCGAATGGAAGACCGCGCATGCGCCCGCGTCAAAGAAGGATTTGATCGGGTAAGATTCTTCCGCAAGCTCCTTGCCGACATAAGAGACCTCGATATCATAGAAGCCCGGGATTTCCGCCGTCCACAGCGGTGGAACCGCCGGAATGGAGCCGGTTGCCGCCATGTGGCGGATATCCTCGTCGGTGACAAAGTGCAGATGCACCAGAACGTTGCGCTGATCCAGATCGCCGGTGATCTTTTCCGCGTCCTCTATGCAGCCGAGCATGAACTGGGTCGCGCCGCCTCCCTCTGAGTGGACGTGGACGGAGAGGCCCTTCGCGTCCGCCGCCGCGATCAGCTGAACCATCTTGTCATGATCGTTGAAGCGCTCCACGCCGTGATAGCCGGGTTGATCGGCGTAATCCTGATTCTGCCAGGCCGTGTGTGCTTCCGTCACACCGTCCAGGAATGCCTTAACGCCGACAATATGGAAGTATTCGCCGCTTAATTCGGCGAACTCCGCGGTGACACGGGCAATCTCCGCTTTCGGGTCTTCGACATTGTCGGCAACCAGCCCATAGCTATAGGTGCGCAGCTTCAGCTTGCCTTCCTCCTCCAGCTCGTGGTAGGCCTTGGGAGAATCCGGATAGAAAAGCTCCGCTCCGGCGTCGGCGACGGCGGTAAAGCCATTTTGGAGTGCCATATCCTGCCATGCGGGCAGGTATTTTTTGCGTCCTCCAGGGTTGTGGGGAACTTTGGCATGAGTTCCACCACCAGTTTTTTTCACAGATGTAGCCGTCCGGTTCGCCATTGGCGTCCACATGAACCATGTCATAGCCCGATTTCTTTGTGCAGGCAGCGTCAATACCAGCCCATTCCAGCGCCTTTGTATTGAGCAGCATGGAGTGTCCGCCGACGGTCTGCATAATCAGCGGCTTGTCGGCACAGATTTCGTCCAGATACGTCTTGGAAACGTATTCGTCATTTTCGGCCCAGCCTGCAGCCACGTAGAGCTCGCGCTGCGGGTTCTTTTGGATAAACTCCTTGATGATCTCGCGGTATTTCACATAATCGGTCAAGCCGACCTGCATGAGGTTCGCCTGCCCGATGGCGCGGTCGCCGGCGAAATAGCCGTGGCTGTGGGCTTCAAGAAAGCCGGGATAGATGTAGTTCTCGCCGTAATTCAGCACTCGTGCGTCCGCACCGGCGAGCTTTTCGCTTCCTCCACGTCGCCGATATAGGCGAACACGCCGTCCTTGGCCAAGGCCGCTTTGGCATAGGGCCTCTTTTCGTCCATTGTAATGATATTGCCGAGAATGAGCGTCTGCTTCATAGTATGTCTCACCTTCTTAAATGGAATATCCCCCTCCCGCCTTTCGGCGAGAAGGGGCTGAAACATGTCCGGATTGCCAGTATGACTGTGCCAATCAGATGCAATAATATTTGGTTAAGAAGTAGGTTTTCTCCCAGTCAAGGATCTTCCTCTCAGCTTCCTTCTCCGGATGAATATTGAACTCATCGAAGACCATCACATACTTCTCCTTCAGGTCGTACATCGGCCACTCCTTCGCCTTGCCATCGGGAGATATGTCCGCCGTAAGAGACGGGTTGCCGGTCTTGGCGAACTGGACCCACATCCTGCGCAAGGTCTTGCAGAAGGTTTCATCAAGCGCCCTTCCGGTGACGAGAGTTTCCTCCGGATGGTTGAATACGACCGAAAGCTCGATAGCGTGTCCGCTGTGAATCAAAGGTGTGCCGGACTCCGGCGTGAAGAAATAGGTGTAGTTTCTTCCGCCTGCTTTTGTCTGATTCTCCGACATCCGAAACAGCGGCGCGATAAACACGATCTGATCAAATAAACGGCTGTCGCAGGTGTATTCGGGGCTTACGTCCTTCGCTTCCTTGCAATAGCTCTCCACCAGCGCTTTCTCATCTGCCGTCAGTTGATCAAGCTTCTTCGCCTTACGGTCATCGGCGAACGCATTGTAGCCATCCAGCCCAAAGCCCCACACGAAATAACCCATTTCATCCTTGTTGCAGCCCTGGAGAAAGTCCACATGCTTCGCAGCTCCGTCCGCGTAAGCTGCATAGGGATCAATAGGCAGGATTTTGCCGTCCCGCTCCGCCCATACGCGTAAGCCCAGCAAGGCACTTGCAGTTTTCACAAATTTCTCAACATCGACCTTCTGCAGATCGGCCACGGTCTTGCAGCCGAGGGACTCCATCACTTCATTCGTGCAGGCGATGGATTCCTCCGTAGACCGCGTGAAGACGGGAGAACCGCTCTCGGCAATGACGCGCCGGAAATCTTTCTGGGAACCTTCAATCAGCGGAAGCAATGTCACACTTGCACCACCGGCGGATTCTCCGAAAATCGTCACATTGTCGGGATCGCCGCCAAAGGCTGCGATATTCTCATGCACCCACTTCAAAGCCTTCACCTGATCCAGAAGCCCCAGATTCTGTGCATCCGGATAGTCCCCTCCGTCCGGCAGATGGGACAGGCGGAAGAATCCAAAAACGTTCATCCTGTATTCGATGGAAACGAGGATGATATCCGGATTCTCCTGAACGAAATTAGTGCCCTCCTCCCGGGGTTCCACCGTCGAGCCAAGTTCAAAAGCACCGCCGTGGATCCATACCATGACCGGTTTTTTCTCCCCGCAGTCCGCCGCCTTCCAAACATTCAGATACAGGCATTCTTCGCTCTGCGGGTAAAGGGAGCCCACCTGACCGGCGTTGCCTTCCTGGCGCGGAATCCTACCAAAGTAGTATGCCTCGTACACACCGTCATCGCTCACGCAGTCCACCGGCGCTTTCCAGCGGAGCTCACCCACAGGCTGTTTCCCAACAAAGGGAATGCCCTTGTAAGCAATGACGTTCTCCGCCATCTTCCTTCCGACGAAGGTTCCGTTAATGCACTTGACCGCGAGGGACTTGTCGTAATTTCCGTCAGTGATCTGTTTGTTCTCGCCATACAGTGCCTGTATTCTTACTGCTTCTCTTATTGCCGCGTTCGCGTCATTCGCAATACCCATTGTTTTATTTTCCTTCACTTTCTTCTATTTGTCGGCTTCCCCTCGTCAAAGGCGGGGAAAACCGAATATGTCCAAGGTGTTTACCCGCTCAGAGCACGTAATAGTTGGTCAGGAAGTAGGTTCTGTCCCAATCGACGATCTTCATCGTAGCTTCCTTTTCCGGGCGGACATTGAACTCGTCGAAGACCATCACGTACTTGTTCTCCGGGTCGTAAACCGGCCATTCCCTGGCCTTGCCGTCAGGAGAGATGTCCGCACTCAGCGACGGATCACCGGTCTTGGCGAACTGGACCCACATCTTCCGCATGATCCTGGAGAAGGTCTCGTCGAACTGCCTGCCCGTGACGAAGGTCTCCTCCGGGTGGTTAAATATGGTGGAAAGCTC